>JAYTVK010000064.1:0-4891 GCA_043744595.1 Candidatus Lloydbacteria bacterium | reverse complement strand
TTTGTGCGACAATAGTGCCAAGCATATCGTCGGCTTCGAATCCCGGCTTGTCATATATTGGAATATGAAATGCAGTGAAGATATCCCGACTTCTTTGTAACTGATGCTTGAGTGCATCATCGGTCTTCGCGCGCCCGGCTTTATATGCTTTGTACTCTTTGTGCCTGAAGGTCGGGCCCGGAAGGTCGTAACACGCCGCCATATACTCTGGAGAAAAATCCGCGATCGCACGCAGGAGCATGGTCGAGAGTCCATAGAGTCCGCCGGTCGGCTCGCCCTGCTTGGTGGCAAAATCGGGAAGTGCGTGATAGGCGCGATGAATGATCGCGTGTGCGTCAAAAAGCACCAGTCGCGAGGCATGTTCTTTGGTTATCATTGAGTCAGTATCTAGTATTCAGTATCAAGTATCAAGTATGTTCGGACAGGCATTTAACTGTCTTGAAATGACCCAAGAAAAGCTCGGAAGGTCTTATGGGAGATAGGTTCCCTGGCCCACTCCTCGCCTTACAGGCGCAGTACACCTTTTGGATAATTCAGAAATTATCTCAAAAGGTCTTGCGGGAGCGTTTCCCATTGCAAAGCAATGGGTTCCCTTTACGCTCCCTCACCCCATGTTCCGCCAAACTCGAATAGCACGAGTTGTCTTGCCTCCTCGGCATCATCGTCGCGGAGCACAAAGACATCTGCACCATACGGTTCTTCTCCCGGCGCGACCGTCGAAGGTGACCTTTCTCGCAGGTAGCTTTTGATCCCTCTCATGTTCAGAAATCGGTGTGTCTCCATCGCCTGTGTGACATCACGAAAAAATTTAATACGGCAACTCATGAGAAAGATACATTACGGGTGTTTTCGTCGACAAATGTAAATTGCAGCATGCGGGCATCAGCAGGAAACTTCTCGCTAATTCTTTCTGGCCACTCAAAAAAGACAAGATTACTGCTGTCGCTTATCATATCTTCCCATTTTAGCACTGCTATCTCCTCCGGGTCATCTAGTCTATACCCGTCAATATGGATCATTCTTTTCCACTTTGCTCCCGAAAGGCTGTAGTACTTGGCGAGGATGAAGGTTGGCGAAACGATCTCGTCTTTTATTCCAAGTGCTCTTGCGACATATTTCACAAAGGTGGTCTTCCCTGAACCAAGGTCGCCCGAAAGCCCAACGACGGTTGCAGCCTGATTTACAGGAAGAAGTGTCGAGAGAAATTGTTTTGCGAATTCCTCCGTCTTTTCTGTGCCAACAAGTGTCTCATTCATGGGAAACATACTAACACATTGGCACGAAAGAGGCTTTAGGCAACGACCCTACTTGCGGGAAAATCTGCTTTTGTTTCTCGTTGCCGCGCTTCTTCCTCGAGTGCGATCTCTTCTTTTCGTTTTTGATAGTATGCTTTGCCTTTACGAATAGCAAAGATAGCCCCGGTGATGATGAATACGTAAAGCACCCATCCAAAAAATGTTCCAGGAATGATACTCCAGCCTGAACCGGTCGATGCTGTGGCAGAAGAGGCAGCACTCACTGCAGCACCTGATACCGAAGCAACAACATTTGATGTGCCGACATTGTCAGTATATTCAAGTCGCGCACGTGCGTCAGGGAATGCTCCGCCTGCATCGCTTGTTGTGATGCCAAGAATACTGAGAGTGCGCGTCGATCCGTTCTCGAGACGTCCTACTGGAAGATCGTACGTCCGTTCAGTGCCGGCAGGGCTTTCCTCAAGCAGTAGTTCGTTATTAGTATTGTCACCGATATAGACGACACTTGCTGGGAGGATAATCTTGAGTTTTGCATTCGTCGAAGGAGTATTCACGCGATACGAGTAGCTGATACGATACTCGATGGGAGTATGCTCGGGGACCTTTGTCGGACCGACTTTTTCCACATGCACTTCGATGACCTTCTTGCCGGTAAGGTTGTTCCAAAATGAACCGACTGGATTTGCCGCACCAAGCGCTGCGACATTTGTGTTTGCCGCTGCTCCAGAAGTATTTCCTGAAGCAGTAGTATTTTGGGTATTGGTATTCGCAGCTTGTGCTGCTGCAGTTTGAGTATTGGTTGTCGCTGCGGCTTTTGGCCGGATGAAAGCGAACAGATCGTAGTTGAGCGGGTTACTCCCTGTCGTGCCGCTACTTGCGCCAACACCAGAGCTTGTGACATTACGCGCGACTCCGTCGGTCGTTTGCGCACTACTTACATTTTGCGGCTTGATAGTCTCAGGAGGTGGTGGCGGTGTGCCGGTGGTGGTGAATACGCCGGTGCTGCCGTAGACAAGGCCGAGTCCATTCTGCGCGACGATACGGTAAAAATACACGGTGCCCGAAGTGAGTCCCGAAAGTCCTACCTGGACGGTGCCTGAATCGCCTCCCCATCCGTTGTGAGGAGTTTCATTTTCAAGTTTTTGACTGGTTCCCCATTGAAACCAATATTGCACTCCCTGACTTTCGTGCGGTGCGATGTATGCATGAAGCAGTGCCGCATTTCCGGTGATGGCAGTTGCAGGGTTGGTACTAACAATGATGAGCGGGTCGACCGTGGTAATTATCTGCTTGGTTGTAAAGTAGGTGGTCTGTCCGATATCTTTTCCGCGTCCGTTCTCAGATACCATACGGTAGTAATACTGCACATTCGGTGCAAGTCCATAAATGTCAGCAGAAATATCATACGGTTGATTGCCGCCATTATAATTCTGATGAGGTGTCTGATAGAACTGATCTTTGCCGGCAATTCCCCATTCGAACCAGACATAATTATCAGGTACTTCATTCGGGTTGACCGCACCATTGAGTCGAGCACTCTTTTCGGTGATGTATGTTGGTGTTTTTGTGTTGGCAATTGGTGCTGCCTGGTATGCGGACACACAAAGAGGGACAAAAAAGATGGCCGCAAGAAGAGCGGGCACAAAAATGTTCGGGTTTACCTTGGTGTAACTCATGGTTGTATTCTACACTATTTAGTGTGCTTTGTCAAACATTATCTCTGTTCCCCTTGTAGAAGGCCATCCCTGAGGGTAGAATGGGTAGGAAATGACTCATTTTGGAGACGATGCAACAAAAAAGCGATTCGATGACATGCGGGCTCAGGAAGCCGAGTCACTCGCTCAGATCCTCTCAAGCCGATACGACATGCCGTATGTCGACCTTGCGCGCGTCATCGTTAATAACACCGCACTTCGCCTCATTACCGAGGAAGTAGCGCGTGATACCGGGGTTGTGGTATTTGCCATCGATCAAAAGAACGTCAGTATCGCAGTGCAGACCCCTCACAACCCAAAACTTCCCAATGTACTTGAGGAAATAGCGCGTCAGGGATATACCCCGATCCTCTATCTCGCATCCGAGTTCAGCATTGCAAAAGCATGGGAAGTCTACAAGGAAGTCTCGAACGCAGTCGCCGAAGTGGGGGGTGTGATGAGTGTTTCCGAAGAAACAATGCAGAAATATGTCGCCACCATCAAGACCATCAGCGATGTGAAAGCGGTGGTGGAAAGTGCCATCAACTCCGGAGACCCTCACGCACTTTCGACCGTGGTTGAAATTGTCATGGGTGGCGCTGTAGCAACCAATGTCTCAGATGTACATATTGAACCGGAGAAAGATATCGTGCGTGTGCGCTATCGTCTCGACGGTATCCTTCAGGATGTCGTCGATATCCAGCTCTCGAACTATAAGCGCGTGCTCTCGCGCATTAAGCTGCTTGCAGGAGTAAAACTGAACCTTGTCCATCAGGCACAGGACGGTCGCTTCACTATTAAGATCAATGGCGTCGATGTTGAAGTGCGTACCTCTATACTTCCCGCTGCATATGCTGAATCAGTGGTTATGCGTATTTTGAATCCGAAATCTATTTCGGTTCCGCTTGAAGAACTTGGTATGGATGAGTATTTCTATCAGATCATGGTCGATCAAATCAACAAGCCGAACGGCCTTATCCTTACGACTGGCCCGACCGGATCAGGAAAGACCACGACCCTCTATGCCTGCCTCAAGAAACTGCGTAGTCCACAGATAAAGATCATCACCATCGAAGATCCTATTGAGTATCACCTCGAAGGCATCTCTCAGACACAGATCGACCATGAAAAAGGTTATGATTTCAGCCACGGACTTCGCGCTGCAGTGCGTCAGGACCCTGACGTCATCATGGTCGGTGAGATCCGCGACGAAGAGACCGCGACTGTCGCTATCGACTCAGCTCTCACTGGGCACTTGGTGTTCTCGACCCTTCACACCAATAATGCGGCAGGTGCCATCCCTCGTCTTGTTGATATTGGGGTTAATCCGAAGATCATCAGTTCCGCGCTCAATATCGCTATCGGACAGCGCCTAGTACGCAGACTTTGTAAGTTCTGCAAAGTAGAATATCTTCCCGAAGGAAAGGAGCTTGAGTCATATGAGCGCGCACTCCCAAATATAAGGCAGTTCAGGCCGAATGTCGTTATTCCCGAGAAACTTTGGAAGCCGGTCGGCTGCGACAAGTGTTCATTCACCGGATTTAAGGGACGTGTTTCTATCTACGAAGGAATTCTCATGGATCGCGCAGTTGAGGCAATCCTTCGCGAGAATCCATCCGAACGTGAGATCAAGGAGGCGGCAAAGCCTCAAGGAATTCTTGATATGCGTGAAGATGGCTTTGTAAAATGCATGAGTGGCATGACTGCCATCTCCGAGATAGACAGAGCCGTCGGTCTCGATGAAGGACGCTAAAAACAGTATTCAGTTCGTGGGAAGTAGTGAATATAGAGTAAACAAAAAAACTCCTTTTGGGGTTTTTTTGAATCAGATTTAGTCAGAGATTTCCAGTATATTACCCTTCAAACGACTACTTCTCACATATAATATGAAAAGTTAAATGCATTCCTGAGGAGAACGTCAGCACGCACGCACAGGGCGGC
>JAYTVK010000063.1:0-4907 GCA_043744595.1 Candidatus Lloydbacteria bacterium | reverse complement strand
TAGCAAGCTCGACGAAGGTGGTACTGCCTGCGAGCGCGACGATGTCACCCGCTTCAAGCGCGCTTGAAGTCGCGAAGTAATTTTCGGCAAGATCGGAGTTGCCGGTATTGTACCCGACCGCACTGATCTGACCTGTCGTGGTCGCCACACAGCTGCCATCATTGTCGACACAGATAGATCCGTTCGGGATCAGCAGGTTTGACTTCACTCCGGCACTGCCGATGGTTGTCGTGCCACTGATACTCATGTTGCCAAATGCATCGATAGTGAGCGCAGTTGAAGTACCGACACCATTGGTGGATGATGCGATAGCGAACAAAGGAGCGAGCGCGCCGAGGGGTGACGATGTCGCGCCCATGGTGTTCATGATCGAGAGTTTGGCATACGGACTTGAGGTGCCGATACCGACGCTAGTGTTTGCTGCAATAGTGAAGATCGAAGTGGTGGCGCTGCCGTTGGCGAAGAAGGTGGATGATGCGACATCGAATAGTGGTGCGAGCGAGCCATATGTCCCCTGCAGCGAGAGTTTCGCATTCGCGGTCGAGGTGCCGACGATGAACTGTGCGAATACTGATGCGATATTGGAGATGAACCAGTTGCTCGAGGTCGCGCTACTTGAGGTTGCGTTTGCCATCGTAATGTTGGCGATAGTACTCGACCCGGTGAGCGTGAAGTTGCCGAATGCGTCGACAGACAGAAGGGTGCTCGTCGCTTTACCATTGGTCGAAGATGCGATGACAAAGAGTGGTGCGGTCGCACCCAAGGGAGACGAGGTCGCGCCGATAGTGTTCATGATCGAAAGCTTGGCATATGGCGACGACGTGCCGACGCCGACATTGCCGTTGGCGATAATACTGAAGAGCGAGGTTGTGGCAGAACCGTTCGCAAGGAAGGTTGAAGATGCGACATCAAAGAGTGGTGCCATTGAACCATATGCGCCCTGCAGCGAGAACTTGGCGATCGCTGTCGAAGTCCCGACGATCATCTGCCCAAGCGTAGTGATCATGTTCGAGGAGTAGAGGTTCGAGGTGGTGGCGTTCGTTGAGGTGCCGTTGGTATATGTCAGTGTAGCGAGTGTCGATGAACCGGTGACCGAGAGGAGCTTGGTCGAGAGAGAGTTGGTGGTCGTGGAGTTGGTTGAGGTGCTGTTCCCTACGTTTAGACTGGTGATGGTGCCGAATGCATCCATCGAGAAGAGTGTGCTCGTCGCTTTGCCATTGGTCGAGGAGGCGATGACGAAAAGTGGAGTGAGCGCGCCGAGGGGTGACGACGTCGCGCCCATTGTGTTCATGATCGAGAGCTTTGCATATGGACTTGAGGTACCCACACCCACGTTGCCATTGGCACGAACAGAGAGGAGTGATGAAGTGGCAGAACCATTTGCAAGGTCGGTAGTAGTCGCAACTTCGAATAGGTTACCAAGCGCTCCAAAGAGTCCCTGCAGAGAGAACTGTGCAAATCCGGTCGAGGAGCCGACGGTGATGGAGCCAAGTGAAGTGAGATTGTTTAATGCGTAGAGATTAGTGGTGGTGGCGGAAGTGCCGGTGGCATTCACAAATGTAATATTCTGGAATACTGACTGACCTGCTGTGCCGGTAGAGGTCGCAGTAAAGAATGCAGCTGCTACCTGCCCTGCTACAGAAAGCATTGCGTATGGCGATGATGTGCCAATGCCGACGTTGCCGTTTGCATTCACGCGGAAGATCGAGCTAGTTGCGGAGCCTGAGCTATTGGTCGAGGTTGCGATGTCGAGGAGAGCGGTCTGCGAGCCGTTGGTATTCTGAATAGTGAGCTTCGCGAATGGAGTCGAAGTGCCAATACCGACGTTGACTGCGTTTGCTCCAGTACCACCAAGGACAAGACAATTTGAGCAGCCAGCTTGAGCGAGGTAACCAATGGCGATTCCGTTTGTGAGACCAGAAACAAAGGTGTCGGCACCAGCGCCAATAAAGACATTCTTGTCGCCGGTATCACTGAGGCCCGCATCCCAACCAATAGCAACATTGTTTGAGCCATTTGAATTCTGGAGTGCCGCTAGTCCAAGTGCTGTATTCCTACTTCCAAACGATGCGACACTCAATGCATTAAGACCTACGGCCACGTTTTCATTTCCTGAACCAATCGCAGTCATAGCTCCGTTACCGACTGCGGTATTTCCTGCGCCAACGGTGTTGTTTTTTAATGCAAGAGAACCAAGGGCAGTGTTGGAGAATCCTGTTGTGTTGTTGCCGAGTGCCTGATAACCGACACCGGTGTTATTTCCTTGGAAACTTCCACCGTAGATAGTGGATGTTCCTGCATTGAGACCAATATAGGTATTGAATGCCGTACTTGAGGCAGTGAGGAATTTGGTACCACCAAAGAAGAGCCACGAGTCCTTGGTGGTCTGTGTAGTCGCAAGGTTTACTTCACCAAAACTTGATGTAGCGGTTGTAGAGGTTGCGGCGAAGAAGGATGCGACGACTTGGCCTGCAACTGAGAGTGTCGCATACGGAGAAGAAGTACCGATGCCGACGTTACCATTCGCGTTGATGCGGAAGAGCGAGGAGGTGGCTGATTCGTTGGCGACTGATGAGGTCGCGATGTCGAACAGCGGGCGTTGTGAGCCATACTGCCCCATGAGCGAGAGGTTGGCATATGACGAGCTCGTGCCGACCACCAGCGAGTCATTGGCATCATCGAAGAAGAAGTTGTTGGCGTCCGAGCTGAGTGACAAGCCATTGCTAAATTGAATGGCACCCGCAATCCCTGAGGCTGCAGCTGCACCCGGCGACAAACAGGTACCTCCGATACTGAAGCAGCCTGATTGGAGGTTGATACCGTTTGCGAAGGTGGAGGATGCTGTCGTGCTTCCTATATAGAGAGGATTCTGGGTCGAGAGCGAGAAGAGTGCGGATGGAGTACTGGAACCAATACCCAACATACCCGTATTCGAGACGGTGAGCTTCTCCCCCGTCGAGTTGTTGAGTGAAAGCAGCTTGCCGGTACCCATCTGAGTGGTGGAAGCGAGTGCAACACTTGAAGAGGCGAAGATGGAGAGTGGTGAGTATGCGACCGAGCCGAATTGCTTGGTGTCGAGGGTGAGTCTGTCCCACTGCGAATAGCGTGTGGTGCCGGTGGCAAAGTCGGCAATGGAGGAAGCGCCAAGGCCGGAGTAGGAGTTCGAAGTGATAATGTTTCGTACCGAACTTGCAGCAACATAGATCGCATATGGAGATATCGTATTCGCACTCGTGATCTGATTGCTTGAGATGACGTTATCGGTCGAGCTGTTATCAAGTGCGACGCTTCCGCCAACGGTAATTGCACCCTGCTGATTATTGAGGAACGTATTTCCGGTGACCGTAGACTGAGTAAGCCCGGTTGCATAAATCCCTTCTTCATAACTATCATAAATGGTATTGCCAACGATATTGATATTTGAAGCTCCTTGGAGATATATGCCCTTATGATATGCATTTTTAATAGTATTTCCGGTCAACGAAACGCCATAGACACCGACATCGAGAAATACCGTGCCGGTATTGCCTGACGCTGCACTAAACGAGAAAAGATTGTTTGAAACATGGATGTCGTGCCCATACGGCACATACAGTGCCGAGTTGGTATTTCCGTAGCTGATCGAATTGGTTATCGAATCATAGTAAGTGGCGACAATGCCGTAGCCCCCTGAGTAGTAGACTTTTGCTCCGGTGAGCTGAGCGGTGCTTCCGAGTTCGATTCCATTACCTGTCGATCCCATCACCTCGACATCGGTATAATTATTGCTACATCCGAGTGCGTCATAAATACCAATTCCTGAATTCGAGATCATTACACTGCTCGTATACACACCGCCCGACACACATGGAGACGACAAGAACTCGATGCCCGAATCACCAACATTATCTATCGTGATGTCATGTATCGTTGATGATGCTGAATTTTGAATAAGGATTCCCGAGTGATCGGTCGGCACAGATTGATTTGCTTTATTTCCGTTCAGTGCGAGATGAGTGACCTCAACATTTGAATTCCCGTATGGGACATACAGTATCGGAGTGACACCGGTGGTACTCGACGCCATGGTGAGTACGGTACCCGGGCCCGAACCGATAAGCGCACTACTTGTGGCGACGGTTGTTGTTCCACTGATCTCATAATCACCGTCGAGCAGGTAGACCGCGCCACCCTTTCCTCGTGACGCAGTGTATGCGGCGGTCATCGCGGCATTGATGGCCACTTGTGCGTTACCATAGGTAGCGACGTAGTCCGCTCCACTTTGATTTTTTGAGTTACGTGCGGCGACAACATACGTAGCTGCTTTACCATCCGCGGCACCACCTGCGCCAACACATGTCCCCGCCACAGTGCGGAAGCAGCCACCCGAGAGCTGAATACCGTTCGCAAAGGTACTGGTGGCAGAGCCGGAGGTGATGTTGAGCACACTTGCAGAGAGACCTCCTGCGAAGGTACTTGTGCCCTGCCCTGCGCCGACGGTGAGTGCGCCCGCGAAGGTGCTCGTTGCAGTGGTGGTCGAGATGAAGTTGGCTGCAGCGACCGTACCTCCGACCGAGAGTTTGTAGAAGGGAGTTGATGAGCCGATACCGACATTCCCTGAAGTGCCGTCGATAAAGAGTTTTGCTCCGGCATAGGTGGTTGGACTGGTGATGGTGCCACCGAGTGCCACGTCACCGGTATTCTTGAAGACGCCGACGGAGTTTGCTCCTCCATAGATGTCCACGGAGAATCCATTCACTGCGGAGAAGCCTGCGAGTCCTCCTTGGCGCTGATAGAGATATGCAGTGCTGCCGTCTTGTGATTGGAGTGTTTGATATGCAGAACCTCCTGCGGTCGTGACTCCGGTGTTCTTGATGGAGAACTGTACTCCTCCAAGTGCGTTATCTCCTGAGGAGGTGTAGATCGAA
>JAYTVK010000062.1:0-4929 GCA_043744595.1 Candidatus Lloydbacteria bacterium | reverse complement strand
GAAGACCGCGGGAATCTTTCCCTGCTTGCGGATCATCTTCGGATTCACTTTCACGTCTCGCGCCTCTGCGTTTATCGTTATCATAATCCTTATATGTTAGAGCATGCCCAAATATTGCCAGGCACACCCGTTTTGTTAATCACGTGACTCTACCAGATGTGTTGTATTTGTTCAAGGGATCCGGTTCACGAGTGCCTCGAAAGTCCGCAGCGGCGCCCATTGATATGCTTCATGGTCACTTTATACACATTGCCTGTCCCCGCACTTTTGTCCTGTGCACCCAAGATATCGCTACGATACTTGACCTGATATCTTTTGACCCAGCTTTGCGTCATCATGCCGAAATATCCTGTGGTCGGAAGGTTTGCCTGCATTTCATCATTGAGAAACTGCTGCAAGCGTTTTACGTCATCTTTGTCGTTCTTTCTGCCATAACTGAGATAACCATGAATGATGTCTCCGCAGGTCGAAGTGCCAAATGAAGGCAGCGTGGTCGAGGCACCAAGCACTTCTCCGTGATGGTCATCTCTATCATGGTCGTTTCTTGTTGAAGTTGCTGTCGAAGTCGATGTACCGGGAGGATAGATACAGGCATTGTTGCTGGTATTTGCGATCGAAGAATAGTTGAGGGCTTTCTTGTCCATGCAGCCATAGATACTTCCTCCGCCACCTCCCCCACCACCACCTCCGCCTCCGCCACTCGATGGTGGGGGTGGAGGAGGTGGGGTCGGTGCCACAACAACGGTGTAAGTGAATGCAAGATCTTTTGTAATTGCTGCACCGGAAACGAATGACGGATAAGTTATAGTGCTCGATCCTTCCGTCTCGATACCGCTATTGATCACGCTCGATGTGATAGTGAAGCGGATGGTCCCCGTCCCCTCACCAACAACGAGCTGCTGCTTTGTGGGGTTGTTGTATCCGTATATCCCCGCCTCAACGGTAGTCACCTTTCCGGCTGAGGTCGTTCCGTAATATGCACGCACAATGGACCCCACCGGCGCACTGGCTCCATTCACTGTTACGGCGCCATAGAAAGACATCGGGAACGCCGGGATGGTACTTGCCGACGCTATTGCGGGAATGAGGAGTGCGAGTGTAATGAGAATTTTTTTCATATATTTTGTATTACTTTGTCATCGTTAGTGAATCAGTAGGAAGATTCTTGACCAAGTAATCATTGTTCCAGTCGATGGTCTGGTTCGTGTGGGGAACAATTGATTCGTCTGACCAGACAAATGTCGCCGAAGATCCTTGTACTGTGGGTGCACTCGTCGGAGCAGCATATCCTAGACCGCTACTTGCGATACTTGTCGAAATACTTGATGTGACCACTGCACCAGAGACGATTGCTTTCAGTACATATGTCTTCGACCCACTCACTTCCTGATCCTGGGTTGATGCGCATATCACCGTGGTAAAACTCGAGAAGAAACAGGTTGTGTTTTGAAGTGGGGTCGACTGATTCGCACTATCGTACAGTATAGGACTGGTAACCATGGCACTCGATGTCGCAATATTGAACTTGATATTTCGCCACGCAACAGTGCCCCCCGCATCAGCTGTGACACTAAACTGGTAAATCGTCTGAGTTCCGTTCGAAAGAACAGTTGTCGGTAGTGCAACATTGGTGATGGTCGGCTTAGTTTTGTACACGTACATCGGATTAGCAACGAGTGACAATCCTACACCATTTCCTGAAAACGAACTGGTTGCGGTCTCAATACCATTCGAGTTGCGATATTTGTACGATGTGAGAGCGATACCAACATTACCTCCGGTAGCACCTGCATTTGTTCCCACAGAACCGAGGCTTGCGTAGACATCAATCACTTTTGTTGTATTTGCTGCAATCACAACATTGAGTCCGGTCTTCGTGAATGAAGTAGCATTGAACGGCTGACGTCCAAGCTCGGTTGCTCCGTCCTTGAAGACAAGCTCAATAATTGAGGACGAATCGGTAGTAGTACCAGAGAGGTCAACGATAGTGAATGCGTCGTTGAAAGCGGTGAACTTGTAGGAAGCAACTTTCGGCATTGTGTTACCGACTGCAAGTGCGGAAACAGGTGTCGATGCATCGAGGGCGGCGGTCAATTTTCCGTTGCCGATGGTGATCGTTTGTCCGAACACGAGTCCTGTGGTGATCGCATCTCCGCCAGCCTGTGAAGTCCCGTCAACAGAAAGTACCGGCGAGAAGAATTCACCACTTGAAAGTGTCGCGGGCAGGGTCCCGTAAAGAGCGAAACTTATCGTCGTATTCGGTGCGACGGGCTCATTTATTGCCCACGATAAGGAACTCGCGCCAAACGGCTTACTCACTGTCGTCTTGCCGTTAAATACCACATACAGATCTGAGAATGAGGAAAAACCTGATATTCCCGAGTATTGCAGATTGATCATGGTGAGATTTGCTCCATCCGACGATCCGCTCGTAAGCCTCCATTCTCCAAGCTTATATGCGGTCTGCGGAACCGTCACTGTCTGATTTGCATATGCTGTGTACTTACTCATCACAATATTTGCCGTACCAACCGTGATGGTGTTTGCACTTACTGCGGAATTAGAAATATAGTTCTGCGATTGTGTGCGGTATACATTCGAACTACCGGTATCAAGCTTGAACGAGAGTGTATCCCCTACCGATATGTCGTTCACACCATCGTTGTCGAATATATCGGAGCGAAGTTCAAGAAAAGCCGGAACGCCGGGCTGAACGATCAAGGCGCTTCCAAAATTGAATTGCGTACTCGTGGCAATACTTTGTGTCGAGCCGATCTGTACGCCGCCCAAAAAGACGGATACATTTCGCATTTGCGTTACATTCGCATCATTTGAAGTAAATCCTATCTTGAGATTCTCGATCTTGAGCGGTTCCCCTACTGCATTCAAATTAAAGCGCGCAACCGTGACACCGCTTGCGTTCAGACTTACTATCCCGGTAGGAGAACTGCTCGCCTTGATGATCGTAAGTACGCCATAGTTAATGGTGAGGCTCGCCGCATATACTTGTGTGATTGGGAGACCGGACTGTGTCGGAACAACAGCTGCACCATTTACCCCATCAGTGATATTCAGATCGGTCGCCTGACCGATCCCGTAGCGCACGGTCTTTCCTGCACCTCCCACAATATCAGCTGTTAATTTCAGCGTGCGACTACCTGCAGAAAGGTTGACCGGTGATGTAAAACTGAAGATGATCTTGCCGTTCACATCGACCGCATCAACAGGATTTCCGAGATCGGTATTATCGAGGAAAAGATGGAAATTCTTGATGTCATTTACGGCAACTGTTCCTGATGCAGTGAATTTTATTGAATTCAAACTTCCCGCACGCAATCCGACTTGAAGTGTATTTTGCCACACTGTAGTAGTAAGACCTGCATCCCATGAAGAGGGTGCATTCGGAAGTGTCGTTGCATTCAGTGCGACCGTAGTCACAGGGGTTGCGGGAGGAGGGGGAAGGTTGATAGTAATGGTGCCTGAGGTGAGTGGAGCAAATACTCCGCCACCGACCGTCGGGGTAATGATCGCTGCTGTTTGCGTATCGCGGAGATATACCTGGCTGGTATTCGTAATTGAGAATGATACCTGCTTTCCTCCGCCGCTCACGATGTTGCCGACGAGCTGAATGAGGTGTGTGCCAGGTTTTAAATCTCCAGCCGGAGTGAAGGTAATGAGGTCGCCAACAGTGAATGTCGAAGACGCGGCGCCACTCTGCACGCCGTCGATCATCAAGCGCAGGCTCGTGATGTCTCCGGTGACAACCGTACCGCTTGCGTAAAACTTAATGACAACAAGTGACGCTGTGGCCGAGCCGATCGAAAGATTATTCTGCCACAGTGTTACATTTGATTGTGGGTCCCAACTGCCCGAAGGAGGCAGTGTTGTGGCAGAAAAACTCGCAGTTGCAGGCTGTGGTGCTGGTGGTGGCGGAGGTGGCAAGACAGGGGCCGCATCATTCTGGAATCCGTTCAGTGTCGAACTCGCTTTGATATAGATCGCGTAGCCCTTGGTCTCGCGGAAGTCACTCAGGGTATTTATTTCAGTTGTATTTGCGACATCGGCTGAACGGATGGCGAGTTTCCAAGGATCGGTGAGCGAAACCGAGTCGGGATTTGCTGCGAATGATGCATTGGTAAAATCAACTACAGAATCATAGTTACTCGTCGCACCGAGAAGCGAATTGAGTATGTGGTCAGGATTGTTCGTGTCAGCAATACTTCCCCCTTGCGGTTTCGCATAGCTTGGATTCGCGATACCAAATGAGTACAACCTGATCCAGTGAATGCGCGTGAGAACAACCGCTCATTCGGAGTGGTGCTTGCTTTGTAATTCAGAGTCAGGGTTTGATTTACACCTGTCTTATTATTGATGAAGTAACCGTAGAGTGGAGTGAACTCAGTCTGACCAAGCTCGGCCATTGTCGCCCAGCCGGAGGTGCGGGACGCATCAAGCGCGTAGATAGAAAAATTCGTCAGTGTCTCTGGAGCTGAGAACGCATGCGAATCAAGTATGCGCGGAGTTGAAACGACACTCCATCCGGGTGTAAGTGTGATTGTCTGCTGATAATTCGAGGCGGCAGCCGCAGTCTGCGAAGCACCAAGCATCACGATGACTCCTGCGAATAATGATAGTAATATGCCTCTCCGCAGTACAAATTGCGTATAGATGTGATTCATATGCAAACAATACTCCGCAAATTCCTTCTGTACATTTTTTATCTCTCCTTTGGGGATAAGCATGTGGAAAAGCTGTGGATAGGCTTAAAAAAACACCCTCCAGAGGGTGTTTTTTAAGGTTATGCTGTCTATTTTGTCTACCTACTTGTCTGCTACTTTGTCTACTTTGAATTATTGATCGCCGCACGAGTCATTGGACCGACGAAACCGGTCGTCGGCGCGGACGGGCTGGTTCCGTTGACGTCCTGGC
>JAYTVK010000061.1:0-5022 GCA_043744595.1 Candidatus Lloydbacteria bacterium | reverse complement strand
GGAGAAGAAGGGCGAGACGGTCATCGGTAAGTCAGTCGCGGGACGCGATATCACCGCGTATCACTTCGGTACCGGGGCCAAAGAAGTGCTGTTCATCGGCGGAGCGCACGGTGGGTACGAATGGAACACATCACTCCTCGCATATCAGCTGATCGATCAGCTCCGTGCAGATGCTTCGAGTATCCCGAGTGGCGAGAGTGTCACGGTCATTCCTACGCTCAATCCCGACGGACTCTACAAGGTGACAGGCAAGGAAGGTGTCTTCACTGCGGCGGATATCCCTGCCTCAGCTGATACGGTCTCCGGCCGCTACAATGGCAACAACGTCGACCTCAATCGCAACTTCGATTGTAATTGGCAGGCGAGCGGCACATGGCAGAACACCAAGGTCTCAGGAGGAAGTGCTGCGTTCTCAGAGCCTGAGAGTAAAGCACTCGAGTCATATGTCAGCGCGCACAAGCCGACTGCAGTGGTGGAATGGTTCAGTTCAGCCGGCGGCGTCTATTCATCGAGCTGCAGTAAGAGTGTATCCGCAGAGACTGCTGCTATCACCAAGGTCTACGCTGATGCATCAGGCTACCCTGCATTCAAGAGCTATGATTACTACAATGTGACAGGCGACATGGTCAACTGGTTCGCCAAGAATGATATCCCTGCGATAAGCGTACTCCTCACTGATCACACCGGCACCGAGTGGACCAAGAATCAGGCGGGCATCGCAGCAATACTCGCGCACTTTGCGAAATAATCGCGAAATAATGTCCGGCACTGCGAAGATATCAATTGCGGTCGTTATCGTCATACTTCTGGTGGGCGGATATTTCTTCACGCGCCCTAAGCCCGCGCCTCCTCTTGTCGTAGTGCCACCGGTCGCTACCGCTACACCTGAAGTCGTGATACCCGTAAAACAAGTGATAGGGCTCTCGGTCGAAGCGAGGCCGCTTGAAGCGTATACCTATGGAAAAGGGACGACCACGCTGGTATTCGTCGGCGGTATGCACGGCGGATATGAGTGGAATAGTGTGCTCTTGGCGTACAACTTCATCGATGAGCTCGAAGCGCATCCTGAGATTATTCCTGATAATGAAAAGATCATCGTCATCCCCGATGCTAATCCCGACGGTGTCTTCAAGGTCACCGGCAAGGTCGGACGTTTCACGCTCTCGGATGTGAAAGATGTTTCAAAGAAGCCTGAGGGATATGGACGCTTCAATGCGCACGATGTTGATCTCAATCGCAACTTCGGCTGCCACTTTGAAGTGAAGAGCACCTGGAGGAGTCACACGGTTTCTGCGGGCACCAAAGCATTCTCAGAACCTGAAGCGGCGGCGCTGCGCGATTTTTTGCTCGCACAGCATCCGGTATCGGTAGTGTTCTGGCACAGTCAGGCGAATGCGGTCTATGCATCTGAGTGTGACAAGGGAGTGCTCCCTGGTACGCTCTCACTGATGAATACCTACGCTAAGGCGGCGGGGTATCCGGCGGTAAAATCATTCGATGCATACAAAGTGACCGGTGATTCGGAAGGTTGGCTCGCATCACAGAATATTCCGGCGGTCACGGTCGAGCTCAAGACTCATGAGAGTGTGGAGTGGGACAAAAACCTGCTCGGCATCAAAGCGTTGCTCGAACTCTATCGCGCAAAATAAAAAACGCCGCACCCAAACAGGTGCGGTCGTTTGCTTCAGGAGATGCACTCACGTCTCACTGTGGAGCTTTGCGTAAATACCGCCGAGAAACTTGCGCATGTCGTCCCAGACCTTCATGTTGCCGCGCAGCCCGGATTCGGAAAGCTCGCGACGCCAGGTGCCGTTGTATTCGACGAGTACGACATTGTGTGGGTAGCCACTCTCACGTACTTTGCGGAAGTCGGTGAGTACCCAAAGCTTATCGTCGTGCAGGTCGACCCACACCTGACCTGCAGCGAGCATGGCCTTGCCGCGTTTAGTGCGTCCAAGTATCGGATGGCCCTTGGGCCGTGAACCGTACAGCTCGCGGTACGTGGTGACAGGCGGCGGAGGCTTCAACTTCTCCCGAAGTTTGACCTGCTCCTCCCTTGTGCGGACGATGCGCTTTGCCGGGAATAAAATCACATTGTGGGTACTCATGGCGATTCCTTAAATGAGCGATCAGTCTGTCATGAGGCTAGCACAAGAAAATATTCCCGCAATCAGTTAGTATGAAGATATGTCCAAGCAGCTGACAGCGATAAGAAAAGATCTGCATGCCTGTGCCGACCCCAAGAAGGCAGCTTCCTCCATGCGATTCTTTAAGACAGGAAAAGGCGAGTATGCCGAGGGAGATGTATTTCTCGGACTCACCGTTCCTGAGACGCGCGCTATCGTGGGTACCTACTGGAAAGACATGTCACTTCCTGATACGGAACGATTGCTGCACGGCAAATTCCATGAAAAGCGACTTGCAGCGCTGCACATACTGGTGCTGAAGTTCCGATATGCACAAAAAGCACAGGATGGGTCGCAGGCAAAGAAGATATTCATGCTCTACACCAAGAACACTGCGTACATCAACAATTGGGACCTGGTCGACACCAGCGCCTCGACCATTGTCGGTGACTACATCGGCGCATACATGGATAGCCGGCAGCGCCTCACATTCGTCGACCAGTACTGTGCAAGTCGCGACTTGTGGAAGAACCGCATCATCATCCTCGCGTCATACGCTGAGATAAGAAAAGGGAATGAGCGGCTGAACTTTTATATCGCGCGCAAACTCATGCATCACAAACATGACTTGATACACAAAGCACTCGGCTGGATGCTGCGCGAGGTCGGCAAGCGGGTGGGGAAGACGACGCTCGAAATATTCCTTGATGAGCACGCACATGAGATGCCGCGCACCATGCTGCGCTATGCGCTCGAGCATTTTTCTGTGTCACGTCGCGCTTACTATATGACAAAAGGTTAAAAAAACGCTCGCATCTGAGATGCGAGCGCGCGGTCATTCGGGACTGGGCTTTTTCGGCAGCGGCACACTGAGGTGAAGCCCGCAATAAGCAAGCTTCGCCTCGATCTCGCGTATCGATGTGCTACCGAGATAGGGGATCTTCATCAGGTCATCGATGGAGCAATGCAGTAATTTGCCTATGGTATCCAGCTTCTCGGAAACGAGAATACCGTTCGTACGAGGAGAAAAATCGAGCTGACTGATCGGAAGTGCCGATACCTTTGCAAGGTCTACCGGACCATGCGATTTGTTCTTGGGTGCTGACATGACGATCCTTTTGAATGTAGAGCAACGTGCTGAACCACTGAATATATTATAACATGACTTGCATAAAAATGCAAAAATCTACGAACTCGTGAATATCACTCATCGCGCAAGTTATGAACGTTCAAAATGATCGGTCTCGTGGTAGCTGTCGTAATTGGCGGTAAGTTCTTCGCCCTTCTTGATATTTCTCATCGCAATGAAGGTCTCTCCCTTATCAGGGGTCATCATATTCGGCTTCTTTGAATGATTGAGATAATAGTTCTTTGTGAGCGCGTCGATGCCATAATTGGGTACAAAATATACTCCGTCTTGCAGTGCACAGAAGTCACGTACCAGATCCTTCGCCTCCTTCGGTGCATCGAAGACATCGAGGTCCGCCTTCGGGATACGCAGGACATCACCCTCCGGGTCGGCATTTTTGAACGGGTCGATGCCCTTTGGAATAGCGCGTATGGCAATGACTCCGACACCGTGTTTGGTCACACCAAGTTTGCAGTAGACATCGCGGAGCGCGGTAAGGAATGATTTTTTATTCATCGCCCATAGTATAGCGCATCTTTCGGCACGGTGGGTGCTTCGCTATGAATCATTGACTTATTCTAAAACATGTTTTAGTGTGTTTTTAGGCAACTCAACAAAGGAATCGCCATGCGTGTCACTTTCAATGCACCGGTCACTCTTTCGTTCATGCTCGTTTCATTCGGTTTCCTTCTCATGGACCTGATGTTCGGCGCTCAGTACACCGCCCAGCACTTCGGATCGTGGGGCGTCTCCCTGGTTGATCCGTCGACCTGGGTGCGCGGATTCACCCATGTGCTCTGTCATGCCGGCTGGGGTCATTACGCCGGCAACATGATGCTGATGCTCCTGGTGGGTCCCGGACTTGAAGAGAAGTTCGGTTCGCTCGCTATCCTCGTCATGATCATGGTGACGGCGTTCCTGACCGCGGTCATCAATAGTATCGCATTTGGCGGTGCTTCGATCGGGGCCTCCGGAATCGTGTTCATGATGATCGTGCTGTCTTCGTACACCAAGGCGAAGATCGGTGAACTACCACTCACGTTCATTGCGGTGTTCATCTTCTATGTCGGCAACGAATTCATCGTCGCACTGCAACCCGACAACATCTCGCATTTCGCGCACATCATGGGAGGACTCTCCGGCGCAGTATTCGGACTGATCTTCTCGAAGCCAAGGTTGCTTTCGAGGCAGACCGTCTCCTAGCACGCAACGCAACACGCCACCCACAAAGCAGACTTCGGTCTGCTTTTTTTTGCCCTGAATATCACATAAAAAATGCCGCACTCCCGGGGGAGTGCGGCGTTGCGGTTCAGCTCTGCTTCGGGAGCGGGCAGCGGACGGTGTCGTTGTCGACGATGCGGAACTCCTTGCCGCTGTGCTCACGAAGCGCGTACCAGTGTTGCGCCTTGGCTGTGGCGTCGACGATGTAGTAGTCCTTGTCGGTGACTTCGTGATCGAAGTTGATCGGCGCGTAGCAGAGGCCATTGTCCTTGGCGGTGGTGATCTGTGTCGTGACTTTTGCACGCACCTCTTGCTCGTAGCTGTTGCCACAGGCACAGAGGAGAAGGAGGGATGCGGCGAGTGAGAGCAGAAGCTTGTTCATGAGCAATTCCTTGGTGGTTGAAACTGATATAATTATACACTTTTTTAGTATTTTGTCAATGTATCCGTTATGGTTCAATAGCTTGGAATCACCCTAACCAATAGGATGATCCCATGGCATACACAACAAACCCCCACATGCCCCGTATCAGGAAAGAGGCAGTG
>JAYTVK010000060.1:0-18838 GCA_043744595.1 Candidatus Lloydbacteria bacterium | reverse complement strand
CCCACTGATTTCCCCCCATTTTTCCAAACGAATTCAGAATTTTTGGCGCGCTTGCGCGCACTAATTTTTCGCCGAGGAGGAGGTTCGAGCCAAAGATTTCTTTGGCACAGACCTTTTTAGCAAAAAAGTCTGAATCAGAAGCGATTTTGTCTATATTCTGTGCGACTTCTAGCCAGTTTTGGAAAGGTTCGAGCCAATCATTCTGCTTGTGTGAAAGATTGTAGATTTCTTCTTCGAGCGACTTCTTTTGTAAAAGCAATTTTCCTTTTTCAGCACGATAAATTTCCTTTTCAATATCTTGATCAAGATAACCATTGAGAAGTCGCTCCAGTCTAATTGAAATTGTAGAAATCTTCTCTTGCTTCTCTTTCACACAAGCAGTTAAAGACTGGGCGGATGTTTTGTGTTCCTCTAACGCCATGCGATTTAGTTCCTCCGCCCAGTCTTTGGGCAAAGAAACTTTTTGTATTTCGGATGATAACTGGCGATTCAATTCTTCCTGTCGAATACAAGGTTCTTCACACTTTACCATTTTGTTCTTCTTTGTGCAGTGATAATAGACATACTCGTGAGTATTACCATTCTGTTGCTTCTTAGCCTTGTATTCGCCAGTTATCATCATTCCGCATGAAGCGCAGGAAATGAGCCCACAGAAAGGTTGGGGGTCGTTTAGAGGCTTTCTGTCGGGCTTACCGCGAAGTTTCAACATTTCCTGCGCTTGGTCAAAAAGTTTCTTTGAAATGATCGGCTCGTACTTTCCTTCGTGCAATTCTCCACCATATCTAAATAGTCCAGTGTAAAAAGGATTGGAAAGTATAGAAGTCGCGCGGGATTTGTGGATTCTCTTTCCGGTTTTTGAAAATATATTGTGCTTCGCCAAAAAGTTTGAGACATCTTCCAGTCTATTACCGCCTTTTACATAGAACTCAAACGCTTGCCTGATAATTCTCGCTTTCTTTCTATCAACAACAACAGTTTTTGTTCGGGAGTCGTTAATATATCCCACAGGGGCAAGCGTTGGATAATCTCCGTTACGAACTTTTTGGCGAAGTCCACGCTTCGTGTTCTCGGAAAGAGAATCCACATAGTATTTGCTTTGCCCGAAAGCCATGTTTAACATGAATTTGCCTTGTGATGTGGAATCACACCAAAAAGTAGGAAACTTGAGGCTCGCAAGTTTCCCTGTGTCGAGGAGGTAAATAATATTCCCACCGTCAATACTATTTCTTGCGAGACGATCCGGATGCCAAGAGAGGATAGAATCTGCATCGCCCTTTTCAATTTTCTTCATCATCTCATTAAACACTGGACGACCTGGAATTTTAGCAGATTGTTTTTCTATAAATTCAAGGGCGATGTTCAGATTTTCTCTCTTGGCATAGTCTCGCAATTCTTGAAGCTGTGCCTCGATACTCAAAACTTGCTTATCCTCGACATCGGTACTCTTGCGAGCATACAAAAAGAATTTTTTATTTTCCATATTATTTATCATAGTAATAAAAATTCTTTTTGTATTAAGCAAATACTATTAGTCAAAATTGCTTCTGATTTCGAACCTCCTCCTCGGCGAAAAATTAGTGCGCGCAAGCGCGCCAAAAATTCTGAATTCGTTTGGAAAAATGGGGGGAAATCAGTGGGACGCGCTTCGCGCGTCCCACCTTCTGGCTTTGAAAAAGCCGTTGAGTTCTGTCTTGGTGCCCTCGATAGGAATCGAACCTATATTTAGAGTTCCGCAAACTCTTGTCCTATCCATTGAACGACGAGGACTGATAGTTATTGCCACAGTGTTGCGGTAGGGACACACTAACACAAAAAAACCCAAAACGTCAAAATTCTCGTAACGACAACAAGAAGTGCCGATTAAAAGCCGATGCGCTCCATCAGGAGCTGTGGAAGTGATTCGTGAAGATCTTTTTCTGGAAGATAGCGGCTCACTTCTTCATGTAGGTCATCGATATCGATGTCATCCGCGATATGAATGGCGATGAGTGGCATAAGTAGCTTCGATGATTCAAGTAATAGTCGGTGCTGTGGGGTATAGTCGATGATCGAAAACCCGTCGAGTGTACTATAGGGATAGAGCGTATTGCCCACGCGAATTCCTTTGCGCAGGATCTCGACATGGACCTCTTCTGGGCGACGTGCAGCCATAAGAATGAAGGTGATCGTGCCGATGAAGATAAGCGTGACGATAAGAAAATTGCTCAGGAGAAACCCAAGTCCAATTCCGGCGCCCGAAATAATGATCACTGAAGCGTACCAGTCATTGGTCTTTTCAGTATACGAATGCTCAAGTGTGTCCCACTCCATCATCGTCATATTCTATCATAAAAAGAACAGGATTAAGAGGAGTTACCCACTGTGAGGTACTCAAAGCATCATTCCGAGATATAATCGCTGTATATTACGACCATGAAACATCACGCCAGTAATGAGTCCGGTGCAACTGAGGTATATTACGACGGCGACTGCCCGATGTGCACCGCGCTTATGGGTCGAATAAAAGACTCGGGAGAAGCGAAGCAGTTCACACTCCATAATATTGTTACCGAGAAACTTCCGGCAGGAATAATCAAAGCGCAAGTTGAGAAAGAAATTCACGTCATCGATGAGAGTGGTACGGTACACAAGAATGCGGATGCCATTCTTGTCATCCTTGAAAGATATCCGAAGTGGCGACTGGTCACGCGGGTTGCGAGACTGCCACTTGTGCGCATGCTGCTGCCGCTCGGGTACCGCTTTATAGCCGCAAACAGACGATTCCTATTTGGGCCTGCGTCGAGGATCTATTTTGCAAAGCAGGTGACGATACTTGGTTTTATTTCGGGAATACTTCTCACGTTCCCGCTTTGGGTAAGTGTAAGGGTGTTTCCGCTCGTGCCGGTCATGAATGGATTTTCATCATTCCTTACGCCGCTCGGATCATTTACACCGGTCATTCTCGTTTCGCTCCTTGCTTTTGCGTTCATATCATCGCGGCCGAGGTATGCACTCCTTGGTGCTGCGGCATTCACTGCGCTTCTTGTGTGCGCAGATGTGACGAGACTCCATCCTTGGGTATATCAATATGCAGTCATGCTGCTTGTGCTAGGACTATTCTCCTTTCGAATCGAAGACACAAAAGGGCAGTTGGTGACGACGACCATACTGCGGTTCATTGTTGTGATCATCTATACATGGAGCGGTCTGCAGAAAATAAATATCCTGTTCTTCTCAAAAGTATTTCCGTGGATGGTTGCGCCTGTTGCGGACCTTTTACCGAGCGCGATGCATCCTCTGGTATTTGCTTTTGGATTCCTTGTGCCCTTGATCGAGATAGGAATTGGAGTAGGACTTATCTTTGCGAGGTCGCGCCGAGCCGCTCTCCTACTCGCGGGATGTATGTGCGTATTTGTGCTCTCCGTACTCGGTCCACTTGGCCATGATTATAATAGTTCCGTGTGGCCGTGGAATGTCGCGCTTCTGCTGCTTGCGGTGATACTTTTTGCCGGAACAAAAGAAGTTTCTGCACGCGAGATGTTTCGTTTGAGAAGGTCGATCACATACGCGCTGGTCATGTTGTTCTTCGGTATCCTTCCCGCATTATCATGTTGGAATGCCTGGGATTCATACTTGTCATGGTCAATGTACTCGGGCACCACAAATGATGCGACACTCGTCATCTCAAGGGACGCACTCTCTCGTATGCCGACCCGCATCACGTCGTATGCACAAGAGGGGGGAAGTGGGTGGTATATGCTCCCCATCGCCTCTTGGGCAATGGGTGAACTCAATGTTCCTCCATATCCTGAAGCGCGTGCATATATTTCGATCGCAAGAAACATGTGTGTGTATGCGAAGGAGCCGGGAGAGGTACTACTCGATATGAAAGGCAGGTCCTCGTGGTTCAAGAAAGAGCGACGTGAAGTCATTGACTGTACACAATTGCGATAAAATGCTAATTTTTCCTAAGTAAACCATAGTGCAAAAGAGGGGCTGAGCGGTTGAAGGCAACAGTCTTGAAAAATTTCGTCCATGAAAGTGTGAGGCATGGTATAAGGGAACCCATTCTGATGGGGCCAAGCCGCAAGACCTTTTGAGGAATTTTACAAACAACGTGTGGTAAAATAACCCAAAGGTGTACAGTTCCTGTAGGGAAACGTGAGTTATATTGAAAATTTGTTCCAGTGCGGAGGAGTGGCTGAGCGGTTGAAGGCAACAGTCTTGAAAACTGTCGTCCATGAAAGTGGACCGTGAGTTCGAATCTCACCTCCTCCGCACTGAAACAAATTATTACCGCTCGAATCTCACCTCCTCCGCACTCTGGTGTACTCGGGACTTTCCCAAAAGACCAACCTCAAAAATACATAATGAAATACCTCGGCATCGACTACGGAACCAAGCGCGTCGGCATTGCGACCTCTGATGACGGTGGACTCATGGCATTCCCGCTGCGAGTACTCCTCAACTCCCGCTCACTTCCCGCGCACATCGCAAAGATCTGTCGGGATGAGAAAGTGGGAACAATAGTGGTCGGCGAGTCGCTCAATTTTCAGAATAAGCACAATGTCATCATGAAAGAGATCGGTGTTTTTGCTGACGACCTCAAGGCCGCATCGGGCCTGCCTGTGGTATTTATGAACGAAGTGTTGTCCTCGCGTGAGGCGATGCATTTGCAGGGTGACAATGACCAGAACGATGCTTCAGCCGCCACCATTGTGCTGCAAAGCTATCTTGATAAGGTGAATCCCAAGAGAGACACCTCGCATGAAGAGGTATAATATGAGTTTCTATGACCAGCGATAATACATAGCATATGGCAACTATCGATGAATTCAAACATATCGAAATGATGATCGGCACCATCCTTAAGGCCGAATATATAGAGGGAGCGGATAAACTCCTACGACTTGAGGTTGATTTTGGGATGAAACACGTCACACAGGAAGACGGCACCACAAAGGAAGAAGCAGACATCCGTCAGATCCTTTCAGGTATCCGCGAATACTATCAACCCGAGCAATTGGTAGGTAAGCAGTGTCCGTTCGTCACCAACCTCGAGCCAAGGACGCTGCGCGGACTGGTAAGTAATGGAATGATCCTTGCAGTGGGTAGTGCGGACGGGGGAGCGGTACTTCTTCATCCTGATAAAGAGACGTTGGCAGGAAGCAAACTCCGATAAATATACAGAAACTGCTTTGGCAGGAACACAACTATTGCGTATAATAGAATGTGATGTCTTTCTTTTCTGCACCAAAATTTTTGGCGATGCCTGCTATCGGGCTGGATATTTCTGCTGATGCGGTACGTTTCATTGAGCTCGAGCATAGGGGTAAGGGTCTCGAGGTGACCCGCTTTGCATCGCGCAATTTCCCGCTCGGGATCATTGCCGGCGGACAAGTAGAAGACAAGAAAAAACTCCAGGATGTGATCGCTTCACTCGCATTTGAATACAAACTTAATTTTGCCAACGTCTCACTTCCTGAGGAGCAGGCATATCTTGCCAATATGCGTATCCCGCGCGTTGCGGACACTGACGTCCGCGACTCGATAGAGATCCATCTTGAGGAGCATGTCCCCATCTCGGGTGCTGATGCGACCTTTGACTACATGCTCATTGATGAACCGGCATCACATCACAAAGATACGATGGATGTCGTGGTTTCGGTACTACCGCGCACTGCCGTAGATGCGTACCTTGATATTTTCCATGGCACCGGCATTACCCCAAAAGCGTTTGAATTCGAATCGCAGGCGATGGCGCGCGCGATCATTCCGCGCGGAGATAATGGTACGTTTCTGGTGGTCGACATCGGGAAAATGGTGACCGACATTTTCGTCGCAGCCAACGGCGTCGTACAATTTTCAGCATCACTTGATATTGGCGGACATAATCTGACACAGTCGATAGAACGCGCACTTAAGGTCAGCTACGAAGAGGCGGAAACTCTCAAGATGAAACATGGTCTGGTCGGCGGCACAAAAGATGAAGGTGTGCACACTGCGCTCCTCTCGGTCACGAGTGATCTGCGCACACGTCTCTTGCGTCACTATTCCTACTGGCAGACGCACCATGGCGACAAAGTCGGAGGCAACATCGAGAGTGTGTATCTGACAGGTGGAGGCGCGAATCTCAGAGGTATCGCAGAATATCTTGCGATGGCACTTGATGTCAAAGTGAAGATAGCCAACCCATGGGTCAATGTCGCATCATTCGAGAGCTATATTCCACCGCTTTCGATGCATGCCTCACATGGGTATACTGCCGCCATCGGACTCGCACTTCGTAATGTTTTTTTGACATAAGCATATGATCAACCTACTCCCTCAGTCCGAAAAGAAAAAACTGCGCAAGGAATTTTACCAGCGCTATGCTGTCATTATGTTGATGGCAATACTTATCTGCGAAGGGTCGCTATTTGTCTCGCTGATTCCTTCGTACTTGATACTGAATACCAGCATCAGTGATCTGACACAAAAACTCGACCAAAAGAAAAAAGAGACGCTCCCCGGCGACGGAGAAGCACAAAGTCAATTGAATGCGATCAAATCAGAGATAGCACTCTTAAGACAGGGTGGCACTATCGCAGAAACACCCCCGTCCGAGCTCCTCACAAGTATCCTTGCACAGAAACCCGACGGCGTCTCAGTGCTGCGTTACTCATATTTACGCACTCCGACCGCGACATCTATCCAACTTTCGGGTGTCGGAAGTACCCGCGAGTCACTCCTGTTGTTTCAGAAGCTGCTTTCAAATAAAGAAACGAATCCGCACATTGCAGATGCAAAGTATCCTCAGAGTTTTTTGCTGAAGAAAAATGATATTGATTATGTCCTTACCATCACGCTCAACTAATCACATGAAACGTACTCTTAATATTCTGATAATACTCCTCGTCGTTGACCTTATCGGGGCAGGAGGATTGTGGTACGGCTATTCGAGCATGGTCGAGGTAAAGGCCAAAGAGTCTGATATTGTCGATCAGCTCAGCCAAGAAGCTCTGAAAGGTAAAAAGCTGAAGGAGTTACGCCAAACCATCAGTTCAGTCGGTAAACAGCGCGATGAGCTCGAGCGGTTTCTTATTGACCCGAGTGACGAGAACCAGATACCGCTCCTCAATTCCTTCGAACAGCTCGGTGCCTCAACTACCGGTCTCTCGGTCAATATCTCGCGCTTCGACCTTGCCGACAATCCGAAGGTCATTCATGCGGACGCCGGGCTGAAGGGAACGTGGGTGCAGATGTTTCGCTTCCTGCGACTCATCGAGGAGTATCCGTCACGCGTTACCATCAGTAAATTTGACACCAATATGAGTCGGGACGGCAGTGCAGAACCGGGAAAGCCGGCCGAACCGGACCAGTGGACAGGAAGCATCTCTTTTGATCTTGTCGGCATGAAGCAGGCAAATAAATAATATGGAAAACCAACGCATAAATTTTTCATACAAAAAGCTGGTGTCGAAGTTCCGTTTCCACGGAGACATCATTGCGAATCCGGATCTGCTCTGGCGTGCCGGGCTATGGTTCCTTTTGTTTGCCGTCATTGCCATAGGTGCAACAGGCTATCTCACCTATGAGTGGGCGATAAGCGCAGACGAAACACATGTACCGGCGAAAACCGAACGCCCGACGCTCTCGCTTACCGAACTCGAGTCGGTGATCAATCTATATCAAAAGAAACAAATGAATTTTACCCAGCTCCTTCGTGCTGCACCGAAGCCACCTTCATATCAGCGCGCCGGCGGCGTCCCGGTACCGGCATCGGTCATTCAAGACACACCGGAGACACTTCCTCCCGACACTACGCCTTCCACCCCAAGCGGTGTGCAGGGATAAGGAGGTAAGGGGTTTGGTCACGAATCACTAAGTTTTTTAGCGCAAAGCCTACTAAAAACCTAAGTGTTCGCGACCCCGGCGCAGCATCGCTCGAAGCTCGCAATATGCTTTGCGCCCGCACAAAACGAGAAAAGCACCGCAGGGTGCTTTTCTTATCCGTTTGTGCCCCCGCTAGGAATCGAACCTAGATCCAGAACTTAGAAGGTTCTTGTTCTATCCATTGAACTACGGGGACATGTATTCTGTTTCTTCGTACGCACACCCATGTTGCTATTATCGGGCTTCATGGTTCTTGTTCTATCCACTCGACTACGGGGACATTTCTCATCTCGACTGAATATCGTTACATTATCTCAAATAATTGCATATGTCGATGAAATGTTTTATTGTTCAGGAGTCGTAAGTTTTTGAGTAGAAGGTAAGGGAAACTTTGCGCGATTAGCTGTCTTGGTAAATAACAGCAGGAGCAGATAGTTGGGATTACAGGCAAGGTAAAGAGAACTTTGAGTGATTAGGTGTCTTGGTAGATAACAGTAGGAAAGAGATGGTTGCGACCACAGGCAAAGTAAAGGGAACTTTGCGCGATTAGGTGTCTTGGTAGATAACAGTAGGAAAGAGATGGTTGCGACCACAGGCAAAGTAAAGGGAACTTTGCGCGATTAGCTCAGTTGGTAGAGCAGCGCTTTTACACAGCGAAGGTCGGGGGTTCGAATCCCTCATCGCGCACCAGATAAAACCGCCCATTGGGCGGTTTTATTGTAAGCGACAGGAAGTGCTCTGCAGCACTTCCGTGAGGGATTCGAAAGTCGGAGCAAATGCGAAATCAGCAGATTTCGCTGCGAGACGGGGTCGCGGAAATTTTCGAACGACGGTGAGAAAATTATCTGTGACCGAATCCCTCATCGACTCCAATTCTTGCCCGTGATTAAATAAAACCATGAAAAAGAGATTGGAGGCGAAAGTGATCGGGCGGGTACAGATGGTGATGTACAGAGATTTCGCCACAAGAAACGCGCGCAAGCTCGGTATCACTGGTTATGTCATGAACCAAGAAGACGGCTCAGTCAGCGTGGTTGCGGAAGGAGAAGATGGTCAGCTTAGTGCATATCTCGAACTTCTCCGTAAAGGCTCCCTGCTTGCTCACGTAGAAAGTGTCTCCCTGGAGTGGGGAGAAGCGCGTGGTGTATACGAGGATTTTTCGATACGCTACAGTAAACAGCAATGACAAAAGAGAATCCCACACACACAAGCGATGTGCTCATCATTGGGGCAGGGATTTCGGGGCTTGCCGCAGCATACGAACTTCGCAAAAAAGGTATTTCAGTCGAGATACTTGAAGCACGCAAGAGAGTAGGTGGGCGCATTTGGAGCGTTTCCCTCGGAAAGGGGCTCGTGAGCGAACATGGTGCGGAGTGGATAGGCAAAGCACACAAGTCTATCCGCAAACTGTGTCGCGAGCTCGCGCTTCCCCTCGAACTACACCGCTATACTGATGAGCACTATGTATCTCGTACGCGCAGTAATGCCGATAAGTCATATCAGGATGTCACCACAAAACTCGAGCACCTCTTCTCGATGCTTCCGAAACGCAGAAGTGCGATGCTCGCGCTTGACCGCTACTCATGGGGACATTTTCTTTCGCGCTATTTTTCAAAAAAAGAACTCCGTATACTCAATGACCTTTACAGTGCGGAGTACGGCGCAGGAATAAATAATGTCTCGATGCTTCTGCCGCTGCTCGAGCATGCTGAAGGGGGAAAGACCATGGCAATGGACTACCATATCATCGGCGGTAATTCACTGCTCCCGCTTGGGCTGGCAAAGAAGATCGGCAACAAACATATCCATCTCGGAGAGGAGGTGAAATCGATCATCCAGGAGAAAGAGGGGGTAGAGGTGATTACAACAGGAGGTAAGACCTGGAGTGCAAAAAAACTCCTCATCACCGCACCGCTTCCCTTGGTCAAACATATGCGATTTTCTCCGGTACTTCCTCCTGCTATTCAAAAGGCGGATGCAGATCTTCAGTATGGCGACATCGTCAAGATCATTCTTTTGTTCCCAAAGCGATTCTGGAAAAAAGAAGATTTCTCAGAATTTTCTGATGGCCTTGAGCAATATGTTTTTCATACTACTCAACACCAAAGAGGAAAAGCCGGGGCACTCACGATATATGCGACAGGCAAGCGCGCCGACAAACTTGCGGTGATGAGTACGAGTGCGATATGGGCTGATCTGAAAAAAGTGCTTCCACTCGAGATGGATACAACGGGTGTCACACCGCTTCGCATGGAGCGTCACTACTGGAAGAAAGATAAGTTCGTACTCGGAGCCTACGCGTACTACGGACCACACCAGCGAAACATGATGCGGCGCGCATTCGAGAAGCCCTTTCTCCATACATTCTTTTCAGGCGAGCACATCGGAGAAGCTCAGGGATTCATGGAAGGGGCGGCCGCATCAGGCATCATGCAGGCAAAGAACATAGCTCTTCTGCTGAAGAAAAAGAGGGTGGTGCCGACACAAAAGACATAACGCAACCTTTCACTCTGCCGGGGGTTACTATATCTATGACACAAGAGAGCCTTTCTGTAGCTATCATCATGGACGGTAATCGCCGTTATGCAAAAGCGAAGGGACTGAAGACGATCGAAGGACACATGAGCGGCTATCGGAAATTGCGCGACCTGGTGCTCTGGGCAAAGGAAGGCGGCGTCACGCACCTCACGGTGTATGCATTCTCGACCGAGAATTGGAAACGCACACACGATGAAGTCGAGCTCCTGATGACACTGTTCGAGAGTGCAATCGGCGAAATGATCGAACGTTCAAAGCGAGAAGGTGTGCGCATGCGATTCATTGGCGATAGGGAAACGCTCTCGCCGCAGCTCCGGGCTATTATGGATAAGGCAGAGTCTGAGACCAAAGACGCGCACAGCATCACGCTCGTCATCGCACTTTCATACGGTGGACGCGACGAACTTGTGCGCGCAGTGCGGCAGTTGTCAAAAGAGCTCATCGAAACACTTACCGAGGAAACATTTTCACGACTGCTTGATACAAATGAAATACCCGACCCCGATCTCATTGTGCGCACCGGTGGTGAGCAGCGCCTATCGAACTTCCTCCCGTGGCAAAGTATTTACAGTGAGCTCTATTTTACCGATACGCTGTGGCCGGATCTCACCAAAGAAGAATTCGTTGGTACGCTTGCGTGGTACAAAGAACGAGAAAGGCGCAGAGGGAAATAGTAACGCACGCCGTCTGATTGTTTTTTTTCTCAAACGATTCATAATGCAAATCATGGAAGGCAAAGAGCCGAACATCATTTTTGAGAACGAATCACTCTTGGCGGTCGACAAGCCTGCAGGTCTTGTTGTGCACAGTGATGGACGCACCGAAGAGAAGACACTCACCGATTGGGTACTCGAGCGCCACCCCGAACTTACTGATATCGGAGGACTCCACACGCTTGATTCGGGAAGATATGTGCCACGCGCAGGAATACTCCACCGCCTCGACCGCGAGACTTCGGGGGTCATTGTCATCGCAAAGAATGATGATGCATTTTATTTCATACAAAGGCAGTTTCTCGATCACTCGATCGAGAAGGTATATAACGCTTTGGTGATAGGCACACCCGATCCAGCTGAAGGTGTTGTCGATAAGCCGATAGGCCGCTCGCGCGCAGACTTTAGGCAGTGGACGGTAGGTGCCGAGGCACGCGGCACTATGCGCCCCGCAAGTACCCGCTACCGAGTAATGAATTCAGGAGGAGAGTATGCGTTCGTCGAACTCGCTCCAAAGACCGGGCGAACCCATCAGTTGCGTGTACATATGCTTTCCATCGGACATCCTATTTTGTGCGACGAACGTTACCACACTCCCTCCGGACTAGGTTTCACACGTCTTGCACTTCATGCAGTCAGCCTCACCCTCACTCTCCAGAATGGCGAGCGAATCAGTATTCTGGCATCACTTCCTCAGGATTTTCAAGCAGCACTCGAAAAACTCTGAATAAGTAGCTTTTTTCCTGAACATAGACCAATACCCCATATTCCTCTCCATTTCACGGGTTTCTTGCAAATATTTGGGGTCTATGTTAAATTTCGGGCTACGTTCGAGTACTCTCCCAAGAGATAGATGAGACGTAAAAATAAGCGATTTACGCTTATCTGAGTCCGTGAACACATCAATATGAATACCGCATTACACAACATCATCAAACTTTCTCCGGTCAACATGGAGGCACGTCAGAAGCTCGAATTCAGAGCCGGCGACATGGTCCGCGTCTGGGTCAAGGTGCTTGAAGATGCTGCAAAAAAGAAATACCGCCTCCAGGCATTTGAAGGACTCGTTCTTGCACGCAAGCATGGCGGTGAGCCGGGTGCCACCTTCACCGTCCGCAAGGTCGCAAGTGGTGTCGGCGTAGAGCGTGTGTTCCCTCTGTACTCACCAATGATCGACAAGATAGAGCTCGTGAAGCGCTCGACCGTCCGCCGCGCGAAACTCTACTATGTGCGCGAGAAAGCCGTGCGTGATGTCCGCCGCAAGATGAAGCAAACCGTCATGGGCGGAGGCTCGACCAAAGACTTCGAGCATGTTGAAGCTCCTGTGGAAGCAGCTCCTGAGGCAGTCGCAGCAAAATAAACCCAGTACAAAAGAACCCAGAAATCTCACCCGCAAGGGTGAGTTTCGTTTTATGCGCGGTAAATCACGATAAGACTTGATAGTTCTGCAGTTATTGTCTATAGTAGTGAAACTCAAGCCCAGGTGGCGAAATTGGTAGACGCACTACCTTGAGGTGGTAGCGCCCGCAAGGGCATGGAGGTTCAAATCCTCTCTTGGGCACAATAGAAAATAAGCGTTGAGACAGAATGTCTCAACGCTTATTTTCTTGCCCAAGAGAGGATTTGAAAGACGGAGTCTATGTTTCGTCAGCAGACGAAACGGCGAGTCGGGGTCGCAGAAATTTTTGAGCGACGGCGAGAAAATTATCTGTGACCTAATCCTCCCATCTGCATGGCTTGCGGAGAGGATTTGAAGACCTTGGTGATGTTTCGTCTTCGAAACCACCAAGGTGTACCGACCCAGTAGGGGTCAAATCCTTTTGATCTAAATAAAAAAGCCCGTCCACCTCTTAAGAGATGAACGGACCGTATCACTTGTTACCTCGTGACCATGATCGCCTCGCCGATTGCTTCGACCTTCTGGGTCGCTGCATTCGGCTCGATGAAGAATGATTCGTCCTGCTTGTAGGATGCACCGTCGACTTCCGGTCGGTCTGCAAGCATCGCTTCCTTGTTGAGCTCGAACACGACGCGCAGATACTTCTTGCGCAGGCCGCGTACGCTCTTCACGAAAGCGAGAGCCCTTTCGGCGCTGTTCTTCGCGAGTGCGACACGCCACCCGCCGAGACGCCAGCCGATACGCCCGGCAGCGAGCGACGTCGACTTGGCCTCGCCGACAAGGAGGGAAGAACGGTTGGCATTCGCGTAAGTCTCGATTGCAGACTGTTCGCGTACAATGCCCTCCGCAATCTGAGCGAGCATCGGAGCGTAACGCGCCTTGATGAATGCGATCTCTCCGTCGCGCGCGGCTTCCTCAACAGAAAGGTCGCGTTGCAGCTTGCTGTAGAGCGCGATACGCTCGTTCAGCTCGGTGAGGTTGAGGGGAAGGGAAATGAGCGTCTTCTTGCGTGCCATAGAGCCTCCTGAGTGGCGGGTGGGGAATGGGAATGAACTCTTCTGTCACTATCTTTACACGCCTAATAAATTTTGTTATATTGTCGACGAATATCGACGAATATGAATATCCTCGACCAAATACTCGATGAGCTCGCACTGCCCCCGCAATCACGCCGGGTGTATCTATTTCTCGCAGAACATGGAGCCGCGAATGCACGCACCATAGGCGAACGTCTCGCCATCCCGCGCCCCTCGGTGTACGATCACCTCTCCCCGCTACTTGAAAGTGGTATCGTGGTCGAGCTCGATAAAGACGGAAAGAAATTCTTCGCACTCGGCAGCATCGATGACCTTATCAATGTGGTGAAAGCGCGCAAGCAACGTATCGATACCCTGACAAAAGAACTTATTGAAAAACGTGAATCACTCATCCGTTCGTCCGAGACCTTTGATCCGAAAATAAAATTTTTTGAAGGAAAGGAGCGATTGACCGCGATGCTCTCCGACATGCTGTGGGAAGGTGTTGAGTCTATCGAGAGTGTCTGGCCGTATCATGAGATGGAGCAAGTGATAGGAGTCGAAGCATTGAGTGAAATAAATAAAAAGCGTATCCGTCACAAGATAACATTGCGCACGGTGTGGACCACTACTCCCAAAGGGAAGCACCATCTTTGGAGAGGAGGGGACTGGGGAGTGGAAAGGCGTTTTGCTCCGCGTACCTTTAGGCCCAATATGGCGCATACCATCTACGGAGATAAGGTGGTATTCATCTCATCACACAGTGAGCTTTACGGCTTCATCGTGCACAGTAAAGATTTTGTGAATTTGAAGCGTGCAGAATTCGAAGTGCTTTGGGGCGCATCGAAGAGTAAATGATCCCCAGTACTAGAGATATCTCTCGTCGACGTAGCACCACATGAACTCCTCTCCCTCGGTGACCGACTTCATTATAGGATGATCTGTTTTGGTGTAGTGTTTAGTTGCATGCTTGTTTTTCGAGCTATTGCAGCATCCGACATGTCCGCAGATCATACACATGCGCAGTGCGACCCATGTGTCACCTGTCTTCACGCAGTCCTCGCACGCGGTGATATCCGCCGGTGTCACATCTTGTATCTCATCTTTATGATGGCATTCTTTGTTTCCCATTTTTTTATGCTAACTTATTTCCGAACTAAGTGGGCATGGGGAGACTCGAACTCCCAACCCTTACGGGATACGCTTCTGAGACGTACGCGTATACCAGTTCCGCCACATGCCCACTTAATTCAGAAAAACAGATAGTCCAGTTCCGTCACATTCCGCACAATAAAGAAAACTTATTCGCTTAGTTTTGGAAGTGTAGCAGAAGATGCTTATTTTTTCTACCGCCGCGACATATATTGCATACATATCAAATCGCTTGAATTTGACAGCACGTCAAGGTTTACCTGTGAGACAGAGATGATAGGGTGAAAAAAGCGACATCGTTTTTTGACAACTCAATATATCCAGATAGGTACGATCGTCGCCCTATACCAGTTTCCCACCAAAGACACACAAAGGAAATGACATGAGCGTCATCAGTAATTTTGCCTCGCGCTTCGAACGCACGCGCGATGAGGAACTTTCCCTCGAAGAATACCTCGCGCTGTGCAAGCGTGATCCGCTTGCCTACGCAACGGCGCCCGAACGCATGCTTCGTGCCATTGGCGAGCCCGTCACCATCGACACCCGGAACGATCCGCGGCTCTCGCGCATTTTCGGCAGCAAGGTCATCAAGACCTACCCGTCGTTCGCGGAGTTTTACGGCATGGAAGATTCGATCGAACAGGTGGTGGCGTATTTCCGTCATGCGGCGCAGGGGCTCGAAGAGAAGAAGCAGATCCTCTACCTCCTCGGCCCGGTCGGCGGCGGCAAGAGTTCTATTGCCGAGCGTTTGAAGCACCTCATGCAGAGCGTGCCGTTCTACGCGCTCGCCATCAAGAAGGGCGACAAGCTCATCCCTTCACCGGTGAATGAGTCGCCGCTCGGATTGTTCGACCCCGAAGAAGACGGACGAGTGCTTCAAGATGAGTACGGCATCCCGCGCCGTTACCTTGGGCGCATCATGAGCCCATGGGCGCTCAAGCGGCTCGACGAATTCGGCGGCGACATCCGCAAGTTCGTGGTGCTCAAGCGCTATCCGAGCGTTACGCGTCAGATAGCGGTCGCCAAGACCGAACCCGGTGATGAGAACAATCAGGACATCAGCTCACTCGTCGGCAAGACCGACATTCGCAAGCTGGAGACCTTCGCTCAGGATGACCCGGACTCATACAGCTTCTCGGGCGGCCTGTGTCTTGCGAATCAGGGTCTTCTCGAGTTCGTCGAGATGTTCAAGGCGCCCATCAAGGTGCTGCATCCCTTGCTCACGGCGACCCAGGAAGGCAACTTCAAGGGCACCGAAGGCTTCGGGGCGATACCGTTCGACGGTACCGTCATGGCACACTCGAACGAGAGTGAATGGAAGACATTCCGCAACAACAAGAACAACGAAGCGTTCCTTGACCGCATCTTCATCGTCAAGGTGCCGTACTGTCTGCGACTTTCTGAAGAGGTGAGTATCTATGAAAAGATGCTCGCCTCCTCGGCGCTCGCAAGGACAACACCGGCTCCCGGTACGCTCAAGATGATCGCCGAGTTCGCCATGATGACCCGTATCAAGCCTCCCGAGAAGGGTAACCTCACCACCAAGATGAAGGTGTACGACGGTGCGAGTGTGAAGGACGCAGGTGCAGAAGCACTCAGCTTTCAAGAGTACCGCGATAAGGCCGGGGTGGACGAAGGGATGAGCGGGGTCTCGACCCGATTCGCATTCAAGATCGTCTCGAAGGTCTACAACTTCGACCCCGAAGAAGTCGCGGCGAATCCCATCCATCTGATGTACGTGCTCGAGCAGCAGATCGTGCGCGAGCAGTTTCATGATGAAACGGAAAAGAAGTACCTTGCGTACATCAAGGAGCATTTGTCGCCGGACTACGCGGTATTCATCGGCAAGCAGATCCAGACCGCCTACCTCGAAAGCTACGGCGACTATGGCCAGGACATCTTCGATCGCTACGCGCTGTTCGCGGACTACTGGATACAGAACGGCGAGTACCGGGACAATGACACCGGAGAAGTATTCAAGCTCGCTGAGCTCAATACCGAGCTCGAGAAGGTCGAGAAGCCATCGGACATCAAGAACCCGAAGGACTTCCGCAGCGAGATCGTGAATTTCGTTCTGCGTGCTCGTGCGGGAAATGGCGGCAAGAACCCTAACTGGACAACGCATGAGAAGATGCGCTCCGTGATCGAGAAGCGGATGTTCTCGAACACCGAAGAGATGATCCCGGTCATCACCTTCAATGCCAAGGCAAGCGCAGATGATGCAAAGAAGCACAATGACTTCGTGCTGCGCATGGTCGCCGCCGGCTACACCCGCCGGCAAGTGCGGCTCTTGTGCGAGTGGTATCTGAAGTCGCGCAAGACATGACGTGATGCAGGCTTAGTAATAGTTTGACTGAGATGGGGGATACGCACTGCGTGTCCCTCTTTTTTATATATAAAAAGACGCCGATCGCTCGGCGTCATGTCCTTTGTGCGTCAGTGGTGGTGATGATCGCATTCATCACCGTTGTCACTATGAGTGTGCGGTACCCTTTTCTTCCCGGTCAGCAGCGCGCTTGCAAAAGCGAACAGGTCTGAAGGATGGACATGGTAGAGAAATGGTTTCCCCGTCCACACTTCGTATACAAGTCCCGTCGCTTCGAGCAGGATGAAGCACGAGATGATGGTCCCAAAGATGAAGTCGAGATAGGGTATCCCGAATCTGATCGCCAGACCGGAGATGACGACCGCACCCGCGAGCCATAGGTCCTGTCTGATGTGGAGTAGGTTTGCCCTGTGACTGACGCGCAGCGACTCCGGCATATCTGCCTGTTTCACCCGCATGAGCGACCAGTTCACGAACGCATCAGCAGCAGCGCCGATAGCCGCGACATACAGCACGCCCCATGTCGGGACGACCCGCTCACCGAAGTGCTCGGCGAGTTCCATCCATGTCAGCAGCACCCCGACAAACAGCAGTGTGATGTTGGCATAGGTGAATGCCTTATGCGACTTTGCGGTATGCCCGTATATCGCCGCCGCCTGCTTCATCAGGAAACAGGTGGTGAGGAGGGTGATAGCGTCGCCACCACCGTGGAAGGTCTCGCCGAACAGCGTGACACTTTGTGCCCACCCGCTGTAGTAGGCGATGAGCTGGAAGACAGAAGCCGCGAGCGTTACCTGCGCAGCCGCAAGATACAGCTTTCGGGTACGCATGAGTCCGAACAATTGCATGACGCGCTCCTTTTGGAAGTGCCACAAAGGGCAAGAAGAGGGAAAGATCAAACTTCCTCAAGCCTAGAGTTTTTTGAACTTCCGTCAATCTACTCCGAGCATGACTTCTGCTATACTACAAAAATCATGTTATATACGGGAAAAGGAGACAATGGCACCACTAAGCTGTTCGGCTGCGATCAGCGCATGACCAAATCGTCGGTGATAGCGGAAGCCTTGGGCACGGTCGATGAGATCAATTCACTTATCGGATCTGTGAAGATGAAAGGCAAAGAAGTACTCGCCGTCGCCCCGCTCAATTATCACGATCTGCTCTCTGATGTGCAGCAGGATCTGTTCGTGGTACAGGCAGAGCTCGCCGGTGCTGACAAAAAAATGGATATCGAGAAGGTGAAGAAGGTCGAAAGCTGGATAGCCACCATCGAAAGCGAGCTTCCACCCATCACCAGTTTCTTTGTTTCTGGCGGCACCGAGCTTGGCGCACATTGTGATGTCGCGCGCACGGTCGCACGTCGCGCCGAGAGGAGAGTGGTCGCAGCACTTGAGATACCGAACACCGACCAGAAACCCCCGATCTTCGCATACCTCAACCGGCTCTCATCGCTCCTCTATGCGCTCGCGCGTCTTGCGAATCATCGCGCGGGAATTAGCGAAGAAAAGCCACATTACTAATAGAGTTGATTTTTCGGCACTCTCTGGTATTATGCGCACAAGCACCAGTTCGGTGCATTTTCTATCTTATTTCTTTCCACAGAGATAGAAGTCTTAATAGGCACGGTGCTTAGGCGCCACGGTTAGCAGTTATGCTTGTTATGAGATCAGTCATGGTGCCTATGGTGTAGCGGTTAGCACAGAGGCTTGTGGAGCCTTTAGCTAGGGTTCGATTCCCTATAGGCACCCCGAATAAGAAAAAGTCCCCGAATGGGGGCTTTTTCGTTGGGGGGTGCCTAAGCGACTGATCTGCATCAGTCGCGCTAGGGAATCGAAAAGGT
>JAYTVK010000059.1:0-1594 GCA_043744595.1 Candidatus Lloydbacteria bacterium | reverse complement strand
ACTTTCCTTCACAGCCGATACGATACGTAGCGACTGATGCGGAAGATCTGAGCAGTGACGCAGATTTCCCGGCGGGTTTCTTCAATGAATATGCTCCTGCAAAATGGGGAATGATCAATATGAACGGAGGACCGGTGACGGTCACTATCGCGTTCAGTACCTCGACCAAACTTGCTTCGATAGCGAATGTATTCACCGGTTGTCAGGGTAATATCACTGTGAATTTCTCATGCTATAAGTGGAGTGTCGTAGGACTTGCGGCTGACAGAAGTATCAAGCAGCTTGTCGTTGGCGCAAAGGGGAATGTGCTGAAGAATATCAATTCAGAAACTGCGTTCACACAGATACAGATCACAGTGGAGAACACAGATACTCCAAGCGGCGGATATCCACCGGTCATAGACTGGGAAAAGATAAAGCTACAGTACAAGTAGCAATCAGCATATCTCTGCCCGGTGCTGCGATAAGGGGAGTTTTCGATTTTGCTTTGAATTGATATAATGTATCCATGAATGAACTCAGTGCGATACTGCATCCCGACACAAGCAAACCGAGTGGTGCAAAAGTTGCCATGGCGGCCGCGCTTGCGCTGCTTACGTGCTACATCACCGCATCAGTCCTTGAAACATTTGCCGTTATCATTCTGGCGCTCTCGCCTCAGGACTCTGCAAGCAGTGCGAATCTTATCGCGTATGAGGTGATAAAATTCTCCTTTATCGGCTACCTCGGTTATCGAGTATTCTTCTGGTCTCTCCGGCGTAAATAAAAAACACCGCACCTCTCCATTGAGAGTGTGCGGCGCAGTTCGTGAGAGTGAGTGCTAGTTCTTGAGTAGTGACGTAGTTCCAGGCTGCCGGAAAAACATCTGGTCGAACATCTTCCATTGGTCGAGCTGCTTTGTTGTCTGCATATCGGTCTGCGCGACCTGTCCGCTCGAATGTGATGTGGCATTCCTCGGGAAGGTGTACTGCGGAAATGCCGAGCGCAGCACGATGACCGCTTGCCCGAATGACTTGGCCATCAGTCGCCATGCCTCGCTGAACCAGTCATCTTTCTTTGCGGCTCTGCTCGCGAGCTCTGCATAGAGCGATTCGCCGATCTCGGTGCTGTACGCAAGTGAGCGCATCTGGTGCCGCCCTTCACTCATACCGGGGAAGAAAGAAACATATTGCAGACTGATGTCGGCAAGGTCATGCATCGTCTCGGGAGCGACCGCTTTCTGTCCGATGAGATATGAACAGAATTCGAATCCTGCGAGCTGTTCGAGCAGATCGCGTCGTGTGGCGAAGCGGTTGAGCATCACTGCGAGATAGTCGCGCAATGTCTGGTTCATTGGCAGTCCGGTCTTTTGCCACGCGTCGTTCATGAGAAGGAAGAACTGCTCCTGCGCCGTCGTGCCGCGTACGAAGCCGAGCTCATTCAGTCGCAGGAGTGCAGCGTCGCTTTTCACCTCTTCCGGCGAGTGCGGGAGAATATGCAGGTCGATATCGTGCTCCATGGTCTGCTCCTTTTTCGGTTGTGTTGTACGGGGTGTGTCTTTCTTTAGGCTAGCACTATTTTCATGAATGGGAATGGCAATGCTAAAGGGGACGGG
>JAYTVK010000058.1:0-5110 GCA_043744595.1 Candidatus Lloydbacteria bacterium | reverse complement strand
TGAACCATCTGCTAGCATGCAAAGCACCCACATTGAGAAATGAGTGATGAAAAAGCAAAGGAGTCTGTGATCATGGGAACGGTCACCGAGGCACTCCCAAATACATTGTTCCGCGTTGAAACAGAAGGAGGGGAGACCGTCCTTGCGTATCTTGCCGGAAAAATGCGCATTCATCGCATTAAGGTACTTATTGGCGACAAGGTGGCACTCGAAGACAATCCGTACGGAGGAAAGCTCCGTATTGTCAAAAGACTGTAGACATACTATAATCAGCATTCGTCTCAAGTGGCAGAGTGTCGCTGTGAGTCTTACTTTTATCTATTTTACAACATGCGCGTACGAGCTTCAGTCAAAAAAATCTGTGCGAAATGTAAAAGCGTGAAGCGACGCGGTAATCTTTACGTTATCTGCGAGAATCCTCGCCATAAACAGAAACAAGGTTAATTATTTTATATTCATATGCGTATACTTGGTATCACAGTTCCGGAGAATAAACAGTTGTGGGTCGGCCTCACCGTGTTTTACGGTATCGGCTTCACGACTGCCCGCAAGATCCTTAAGGAGGCAAATGTGCCTGATACAAAGAAGCCTGGCGAGATAAGCACCGATGAAGAGACCAAGATCCGCAAATCGATAGAGGCAATGAAGATCGAGGGAGACTTGAAGCGCGAGAAGGCAAGCAACATCAAGCGCCTCAAAGATATCAAGTCATTCCGCGGCACACGTCACGCGAAGGGTCTTCCTTCACGCGGACAGCGCACCAAGACCAACTCTCGCACCACCCGCGGTAATGTCAGAAAGACCATGGGCTCCGGACGCCGTAAACTTGAGAAGAAATAAAATTTAATACATACGTAATTCCTATGGGTAAGAAACGAATAGTAAAGAAGGCAGGAGGGTCAGTCGACCAAGGGCTCAAAGCTCGGTCGCTTTCTCGTGTGCCAAAGAAGCGCATCGTGCACGGAGTTCTCAATATCCAGTCGACCTACAATAATACGATTGTTTCTCTTGCAGATGCAGAGGGCAAGGTATTGATGTGGTCTACCTCAGGATCGCTCGGATTCTCCGGCGCAAAGAAGGGCACTCCCTTCGCAGCAGCAAAGATAGGCGAGCTCCTCGCTGAGAAGGCCATGCTCATGGGCCTCAAGTCTGTGGACGCCGTCGTCCGTGGTGTCGGATCAGGCCGCGAGTCAGCCATCCGTGCATTCATCGCAAAAGGCGTCGAGATCCAGTCGATCAAGGATAAGACCCCTGTCCCGCACAACGGCCCGCGCGCTCGTAAGCCACGCCGCATTTAATCACCTACATTTAATCTAAGAACAATATGTCCGATCCAAAATGTAAAGTATGTCGACGCGCAGGCGAAAAACTCTTCTTGAAAGCCGAGAAGTGTTTTACCCCTAAGTGTATCTTCGAGAAGCGCCCGACCCCTCCTGGAAAGCCTCAGAATGAGCGCAAGCACCGCAGTAACCTCACTGAATACGGTATCCAGCTCAAAGAGAAGCAGAAGATCCGCAACGTGTACGGACTCTCTGAGAAGCAATTTGCAAAATATGTGAAGGAAGCGACCGAGAAGAAGGGTGCTAACCCGGTTGATATGTTATTTGAGAAGCTTGAGCGCCGCCTTGATAACGTCGTCTACCGCCTTGGCTTCGCAAAGAGTCGCACCATGGCGCGCCAGATGGTCGGACACGGCCACTTCGTCATCGGTAAGCGCAAGCTCACCATCCCTTCGTATCAGGTCAAGAACGATGACATGATCACCGTGCGCGAGGGAAGTCGCGTCTCTCCGATGTTTACCGGTGCCGCCGAGAAACTCAGCAAGCACGCAACTCCCGCTTGGATGATCACTGACCCGACAAAGCTTACCGCAACAGTGAAAGGAACTCCGAAGTTCGATAAGAATGAAATGGGTTTCAACTTCCAGTCAGTCATCGAGTTTTACAGCCGTTAAGATCACACGAGTCGGTACGTGTGTTATAATAAATTTAGTTTTCCTTGTTACTAAGCCATAATCGCAATCTCTATGCTTGATCACAATGTAGCCCTGCCATCAAAACCGAAGCCTGTCCGTGAGGAAGGTTTTATGGGCGTCTATGAAATCGAAGGACTTTACCCGGGTTACGGGCACACCCTTGGCAACTCGCTTCGCCGCATCATCCTTTCTTCGCTTCCCGGCGCGGCTATCACGCAGCTCAAGATCGACGGTGTACTTCATGAATTCTCAACCGTCGACGGCGTCAAAGAAGACGTCATCACTCTCATTCTGAACCTCAAGAAAGTGCGCTTTAAGATGCTCACGGACGAACCTCAGACCATCAAACTCTCTGTGAAGGGAGTAAAGTCTGTGACCGCGAAGGACATCGAAGCGTCCGGACTTGTCGAGGTGCTGAACCCCGACCAGTTCATCTGTGAGGTGACAGACAAGAACGCAACGCTCCACATCGAGATGCGTGTCGAGATGGGACTCGGATACCTCCCCAAAGAGGCTATCCAGAAAGAGAAGGTGGAGATAGGCATGATCGCCCTCGACGCCGCATTCACTCCAATCCGCCGCGTGAACTACGAAGTAGAGACCATGCGTGTTGGTGATCGTACCGACTACAACCGCCTGAAGATCACCATTGAGACCGACGGAACACTTGCACCGCGCACCGCACTCGAGAATGCTATCGAAGTGATGATCCACCAGCTCAAGGCCATCATCGGCTTTAAGGAGGAGGAACTCGTTCACGAAGAGATGCCTACCCAAGAAGCAATCGACGGGGAGTCGCAGGAGGAGGGAAGTGAGGTTGATACCGAATTTCTCAAGACCCGCATCGACAGCCTCGACCTTTCTGCTCGTACCCAGAACGCACTCACCAGCGCGAACATTCGCACGGTAGGCGGACTTGTACGCAAGAAGGAAGAAGATCTTCTTGACCTCGACGGGCTCGGCGAGAAAGGCTTACAGGAGATCAAGCGTGCACTTTCAAACTTTGGAGTAACGCTCAAGCAGTAATAGCATCACATTAGGAAACCGATATGAGACACCACAACAAAAACAAGAAATTCGGACGCCAGCGCGGAGAGCGCGACGCCCTTCTGCATGGCCTCACCGTGTCTCTTATCGAGCACGGCAAAATAACCACGACCGAGTCGCGCGCAAAGGCACTTCGCCCGCGCATTGAAAAAATGATCACCAAGGCAAGGAACGCAGACATTGCAGCAGTCCGCATGTTGCGTGCACGCCTCGGCAACAACCGCGCTATCACCGACAGACTCGTCAAAGAAGTTGCTCCCAAATATAAAGGGGTAGCCGGAGGATACACCCGTATCACCAAGCTAGGGGCACGCAGTCACTCGGGAGACGCGGCTGAAATGGCAATGATCGAACTGATCTAATCTAATTCACATTTAAGAAAATTATTATGGAACACGTTATTGACGCAAAAGGAAAATCTCTCGGACGAGTTGCAAGTGCAGTCGCGCACATTCTCCTGGGGAAAGACACCACTACGGTGAAGAAGAATGCTGTTGCGGAAGTTTCTGTGCGCGTCATTAACGCGAGCGGTCTTTCGATACACGACAAAAAGATGACCCAGAAGACCTACCACTCACACAGCGGGTATCCCGGTTCAGATCGCGCAACCATGCTCAAGGATATCATCGCCAAGAAGGGTCACAGCGAGGCACTGAAGCGCGCTATTAAAGGCATGCTTCCCGGCAACACCCTGCGTGACAAGCGCATGAAGCATTTAACCGTCGAAGAATAAAGAGGAATTATCATATGGATACAGAGACAACAGTAAAGCCTAAGGTAGTAAAAGCTCCTAAAGCCGCCAAGGCGAAGGAAGCGTACATCGAGGGTATCGGACGTCGCAAGACCGCGATCGCTCGCGTACGCGCGACCGTAGCCGCAAAGAACACCTATACCGTCAACGGCAAGACTCTTGAGGAATACTTCAAGACTCCAGACCTGTGCGCTATTGTCATGTCACCGCTTGCACGCGAAGGATTTGAGGGAACATATACCGTTTCCGTGAAGGTTTCCGGCAGTGGTATCCACTCACAGGCAGAAGCGATACGCCATGGACTCTCACGTATCCTGGTTGAAGAGAATGCGGACGACAAATCAGAGCTCAAGAAGCTCGGATATCTCAAACGCGACTCACGCAAGAAAGAGCGCAAGCATTTCGGACTCAAGAAGGCGCGCAAGGCAAGTCAATGGAGTAAGCGTTAAAAAATACTCCAACACGAGAAATGCCGCCTTCGGGTGGCTTTTCTTTTTGAGAAAAGAGCGATTGAATGCCATTTATTAATTCTGTATACTAAGTCCGCTATGCAAGATGATGTAAAAAAAGATGAGGTCACTACAAGCGAGGAAGTGGGAGAGACCACTGAACTTGACGATGTTGTGATTGAATCGTATAATGATGATGACCTGAATGGAGGGGACATGACCGACAAAGACCGGATAAAAGACCTGCGTCAGAAACTCAAAGTGGCGGTCAAAGAAAAGCAGGAATACCTGGACGGCTGGCAGCGCCTCAAAGCCGACTTTGCGAACTATAAAAAGCGCGAAGAAGAGGGCAAGGTGGACTTCATGAAATTCGCCCGAGAAGGTCTTGTTGCCGATCTCCTGCCGGTCTTAGAGAGCTTCCAGATGGCATTTGCAAATAAGGACGCATGGGAGAAAATAGATAAGTCCTGGCGCATGGGTGTTGAGTACATCAACACACAACTCGTACAGGTCTTATCGAGTCATGGACTCACCGAGATGCGCCCCCTAGGAGAAGAGTTCGATCCCAAGGTGCACACCTCGATAGCTCATGTCCACACTGATGATGCTTCAAAAGAGCATAAGATAGCGGAAGTGGTACAGCCGGGGTATGAACTTTCAGGAAGGGTGATACGCTCACCGAAGGTCAAGATATTTACCACAGGAGAAGAGAGCGCAACCTAAGAAGATATTTTTGAGTTAGCATCAGGTATCACGGAGGTAACGAAGAAATATTTTCTTTTCAACATTGTATTATAAGTACGTAAGCATAATCAAAACGTATATGGCAAAAATTTTAGGAATCGATCTCGGAACAACAAACTCAGCGATGGCTATCGTCGAGGGAGG
>JAYTVK010000057.1:0-1612 GCA_043744595.1 Candidatus Lloydbacteria bacterium | reverse complement strand
GCCGAGCGCCGCGTCACGAGATACCGCAGGTGCGAGCAGCTCGCTTGAAAGCAAGCGCTCGAGTATCACCGCTATCTCTTCCTGTGCCATGGCTTCCTTCCAGGTGTAGAGCTCGAGTCCTTTGGACGCCTCAACGCTATATTCAGGAAATGCCTGATACGCAGGCTCCTCGAGAAGCTCAAGTGCGGGTATGGCAATACCGTATTTCTCACCAACCGGAAGTGTTTCGGCAGCAGCTAACTGCTTATTTCTCCAACCCAAAAGCCACTCGGGTTCTCCGAGCTTTTTTGACAGTTCAGCTATGTATTCGCTGTGATTTTGGATGTTTTTCTGATTTGACAAGATTGGGAGATTATATTAAAGTTTTACACGGTTGTAAAGACGTGTCTCACTTTTGAGGAGCTTGCATGCGCGAGATCATTCGGACCATTTTGTTTGCAGGAGCCACACTCGTCGGTATCCTCTGGTGCATCTACGGAGTGCCTCTCTACGGCATCTTGCCGCCAATTACCGTCGGAATGTTCGACATGGTGATACTGTGGACCATCCTCTACGGCGTCGGACTCCTTCCCGACTGGATCACAGGAGAGAAAGACGATGACCCCTGACACACCGCGCTACTGCGGTGTTTTTTTATCATAAATACTTGACAATTTATATAAAAGATGTAATTATATAAATGCATATCAACAACGTCACAACACTGTTTGCGACACTTGCGAGGAACAATCATGGTCACCAAAGAAGTGAAGAGGTCGGTAGCGATTTCCGCGATGCTCGCTGTGGTCTGCGCAGCTCTCGCGGCATTCATGATGTGCGGCTACGTCGCCATGCTCTTGAGTGGGCAGGCGAATAGCGTATACCGATCTGTAGGACTCATCATCGGCATCCCGCTCTGTACCGGCGCCACGGTCGCCTTCATGATGCGTAGCATCATCAGCGCAGTTCGCGCCTGAAGCATTGCACTCGCTTCACCCAACCGCTGGTACGCCGGCGGTTTTTTTATCCCACACTGCCCTCCATCTCGAGCTCGATCAATTTGTTCAATTCGATCGCATATTCGAACGGCAGCGCTTTCACAATAGGCTCCATGAATCCGCCAACGATAAGTCGCAGTGCTTCGGCTTCGGAGTAGCCGCGGCTCTTCAGATAGAAGATCTCATCGTCCCCCACTTTGCCGACACGTGCTTCGTGATTGATGGTCACCTGGCTGTTCTGATTTTTTATTGAAGGGTAGGTATTCGAGACTGATCCCTCGTCGAGAATGAGTGCGTCGCACATGACGGTCGATTCGGAATTAATAGCACCAGGGAGCATGCGCACGAATCCTCGATAGTTTGAGACTCCCCCACCCTTCGAGACAGATTTCGAGCGAATGACTGAGACGGTATTCGGTGCCATGTGAATAGCCTTCGATCCGGTGTCTTGTGTTTGACCACTATTGGCCATGACTATGCCGAGCGACTCGGAACGTGCGCCGCGCTCAAGTAAAACTGATGATGGATACAACATGGTGGTATGCGAGCCCATGTTGCCGTTCACCCACTCGACCGTTGCGTCTTCGAACACCAGTGCTTTTTTAGTATTCAAATTATAAGTGTTCTTGGACCAG
>JAYTVK010000056.1:0-1660 GCA_043744595.1 Candidatus Lloydbacteria bacterium | reverse complement strand
GCCAAGCAGGCGATAGGATTCTATTTCGTCTATCTCATCACTATCTTTGTTTCATATATCTTACTCATCCTGGTCCTGCGCCTAGTATTCCCGGACTTTGACTATGTCGACAATGCGACCCTCATCGGCTCACTCTCGTCCGCACTCGTGTGTGTGGTGCTCGCATTCATCGTCACGCACGATAGGCATGCACTCAAGCGTTACTCATCGATAGTGCTCCTCGTCCTCACGCTTCTCGTTTCGCTCTACGCCAAGCTCGGCGTCGGACTCGCGCTGGTCGCATACATGACCACGCGCCGCGGGGGAGCGAGTGTTATAACGACTACTGCGCCGACTCCGCTTCCATATATTCCCGCATCAGCCGCACCATTTCCTCCGCACCATGATCCGACGCATCTCGCACTTCTCGACAATGATGTTGATCAAGTAGAAGAAGTGCATATTAGTGCGGCGGCAGTATCATCTGCGCCTCCTCTTCACGATGTTGTTCATGATGCTATTCATGATGCGAAGAAGCCGCGCGCACTCATCAAGAGAAAAATAACCGCAGTTAAGAATGTTGCAGTTACTCCGGTGGCGCCGAAGTCTGTATCTGCCGCTACGACCAAACCCGAACCCAAACCAAAGCGCATACGCAAAGCCAAGGTCGCCAGTGTACCCGAGCAGAACACCGTGCTCGAAGTAAAATTGCAAAAAGAAAAGCAAAAAGAAAATTCAGCTGTGTCCGCCGCACCCGCGAGTGATGACACCAAGAACGACACTAAGGAGAGTACAAAGAAAGACATCGTCATTACTAGTCCTGTGATACGCGATGTCGGCTAAACGCTCTGGAGTAAAAATGAAGAGCATCGTCATTATCTTTACGTGTATCATCACCGTGATGGTCGCCGCACTCTTCCTCATGAGCCCGCGCGCATCGCTCGCTCCCGCCGGCTACGGCGCGACAAAGCATACGCTCACCATTCGCGATCCGCATGCACCCACAGGCAGTGCGACTTCGACCCGCACCATCGAAGTACTCATCGCCGAGACTCCTGCACAGCGCGAGCGCGGACTCTCAGGCATGCCCGCGCTTCCGCATGATGAAGGCATGCTGTTCCTGTTCGACAAGAGCGATAAGTTCACCTTCTGGATGCCGGATATGCACTTCGCAATCGATATGGTCTGGATAGGGGAGGATTGGCGCGTTGTCGATGTGACACACCATGCAACCCCAGAGTCATACCCAAAGACCTTTAGTCCGCGTATTCCTGCGCGTTATGTGCTCGAGATCAATGACAATCTCGCCAAAGAGTGGGGTATTGCGAGCGGTACCGTGATGGAGCTCGGTAAGTGATTTTTTTGCAGTTTTTTCACAACACTGCACTTTGCAGATATTCTCCTAAGGAGGCAAAAACCCGTCCGGTTGTCGACCCCGAAAAGAGGCACTTATCCACAGGCTGTGGATAATGATTTCTGCCTGGTAACCGTAGGTTTTATAACGTTTTTCTCATAAGTTATCCCCAATTGAACGGCTGGCAAAAGGAGGAGTACAATGGGTCTACCAGGCGATTGTGGAAAGCATAGCGTTTGGCAAAAAATCGGCACGAAGGAGACGTAGATATGCATCAGCATAGACGCGACACTCCCGTGCCGAATCTTGCCTCACAATAAACTTTCT
>JAYTVK010000055.1:0-1670 GCA_043744595.1 Candidatus Lloydbacteria bacterium | reverse complement strand
CGAATCAGGAGACCGATGATCCCGAGCAGCTCTCTACCAGCATGCCGGGTATCGGATTTATTTTGTCGTCGCTTGTATACGGGTCGCTTGGAGCATATGCACTCTCATATCTCATAAGTTCCGGGAATCCTGCTTTCTACATATTGTTCATTTGTGCAAGTATCACGCTGACGCTCTATTTTGCGCGCATCGCCCGTACTGCACTACTTACTATTGCGAATTAGCTCGTATGGATAATACAAAAGCCATGCATCCCGTCACGTCGGTCATCTTTGATTGGGGGAGGACACTTTGGGATCCGGAGCGAGAGGCACTATTTCACGGAGTGGAAGAATTACTCGCTCGAATTTCCGGGCAGTATGACCTTTATATCGTTTCAATGGCATCGAAGGGCGAAGAGGAAATAGTCCGGAGAAAAGAACTCATCAGGAGTCTCAGTCTTGAGCCGTACTTCAAAGAGATAGTATTCGTGACAGAAGAAAAAGGCGAGGCATATGCATCGGTATTCGCGAGACATGCACTTGTTCCGTCGCATACCATGATCGTCGATGATCGCATGGTGCGCGGCATTGCCTGGGGTAATGATGTGGGGGCAGTGACTGTTTGGTTTCAGAACGGGAAGTTTGCCGACGAGTTACCTGACGAGTCGACGGGACAACCGACGTGCCACATACGAGAGTTTCTGGAACTCCAAAACCTGCTATGAATAGTATAAAAGCGACATGGAATGATAGTGTTGTTGCCGAAAGTACAGATGTCGTCGTATTCGAAGGTACACAATATTTCCCTGAAAAAGCAGTTTCACGTGATCATGCAATAAAGACTGAGCGTATATTCCATTGCCCAAAGCGGGGGTATGGAGTGTATGTTGATCTACGTGTGGGAGAAAATGAAAAAAAGGACGCCGGGGTGTATTTTGCACATCCATATCCCGAGGCAAAAGTGATCACCGGAAGGATGTGCTTTTTGTATGGTATAGAAATAATACCCTAGGTTCACGGAACTTTTGGGACTATAATCCTTTTATGAAACAAAAGTTTTTGGCAGCAGCACTCCTCTCGGCATTGCTTTTCCCTCTTGTCGCCGCCGCCGACTTCACTCACAACCTCCGCCCCGGCACAAAGGACCCCGACGTCAAAACCCTCCAGCAGTTCTTGAACCAGCACGGCTACACGGTCGCACTCGCAGGCCCCGGCGCACAGGGAAGTGAGACCACCTACTACGGTCCTGCAACCAAAGCAGCACTCAAGCTGTACCAAGCCGCATACCGCACAGACATCCTTGTCCCTGCCGGCATCACCCTCCCCACCGGTCTTTTCTATACCATGACCCGTGCACATGTGAACAAACGCCTGTCGGCCACCATGACAACTGCACAGACTCCTGTTCCGTCTTTTCCTGCACTCATATCCTATGGCGGAGGTATGGGAGGAGGGTATAGCGGAGGAGGTCCTACCACGTATGGATCTGGAGGAAGCTCACCTGCACCAACCTCAACCCCTGCATCAACTTCCGGAGGAGGGGGAGGAGGTTCTTCGCCTGCACCGGTCACTCTTTCGCCCACCCCTCCATCTCCAAGCGCTATTTCAGGCTCCTGTGGCACTTCAAATGGTCAATCGTTCACGAGTGCACCAAACACAAATCTCTGTGCTTCCGGCAGTACAGGAAGC
>JAYTVK010000054.1:0-20241 GCA_043744595.1 Candidatus Lloydbacteria bacterium | reverse complement strand
CGCGCTTCTGGCATAAATTCCTGTTCGACCTTGGTATCGTGAATTACGATGAACCGTTCATGCGCCTCCAGAATGTCGGACTCATCCAAGCGGAAGACGGTCGCAAGATGAGTAAGCGCTGGGGCAATGTCATCAACCCGGACGATGTGATAGAGAAATACGGCGCGGATACACTGCGCTTGTATGAAATGTTCATGGGACCGTTCGATCAGGCGATCGCTTGGTCGACCGACAACATGATGGGCGGACGGCGCTTCATCGAGCGCGTTTGGCGGCTTTCTGAGCGCGTTTCCAAAGATAGCACTCTCCCCGGAGAAGTAGAGACCGTACTCCATCAGACCATCAAGAAAGTAGGGGATGATATCGAAGTATTCGGATTCAACACTGCTATTTCGCAGCTGATGATCTGCGTCAATCATCTCGAGAAACTTGAGACCGTGCCCCTCTTTGCATACGAGACACTGCTCAAACTCATCGCGCCGATGGCTCCACACTTCACTCAGGAGTTATGGACCGAGCTCGGGCATACTACCGAGATATATACAGAAAAGTGGCCCGTCTTTGACGAAGCGAAGATACTCTCGCAATCAATGGTCATTGCGATACAAGTCAGTGGTAAGCTGCGCGACACCATCACACTGCCGCGCAGTGCGGAAGAAAAAGATGTCATCGCTGCAGCACTCGCATCAGCTGCGGTGCAAAAGTGGACTGAAGGTAAGGAACACAAACGCACCATCTACGTGAAAGGGAAGATCCTGAATATCATCGTTTAGGGTTCTCTAGATATTGCTCAGTTCCAAAAAGTCCGGCTTTGTGTGTCGTGTTGTAATTCCTGTGTATCACAAAATACCTATATCTATAGCCATATTTTAGGTTGACAAATGCTCATTTTAGTCACTTGACAATATTTTTGAGAATGCTAGAACTATACACAAGCGAGTATTGGAGGAAAACTGTCAATGCCCAGCAACACGTTCGCGATATCTGTGAGAAATTTTTAATTTATTTATTTATCAATCATGAGTACGGTCACCATTACGTTCAAGCCGAAGCAGATTACCAAGCACTTTCTTTCTGTCCTCCCACGACGCGCGGCTGATGTCATCACCAAGCGCTATGGGCTTGGATCTGAGACAAAGAAGATGACCCTCGAAGCTATCGGTGAGACTTACGGGATCACCCGCGAGCGTGTCCGTCAGATCGAGAACTTCGCACTTGCCACCATCCGCAAGTCGGATGCCTTCAAAGAAGAGGCGGCAATGTTCGACGAGCTGCGCGGCGTCATGACCAAAATGGGGTCACTCGTCCCGGAGCACACGTTCCTCTCGGAACTCTCGGGCGACAAGAGTACTCAGAACCACTCACACTTCCTCCTCGTGCTTGGAGACTTCTTTACGAAGCACAAAGAAGACGACGACTTCTCACACCGCTGGAGCGTCGACAAGGAGACCTCAGATAAGGTCCACGAATCGCTCCGCAAGCTCTATGCGTCACTCGACGACAATCAGCTGATCGAAGAGTCGAAGATGATCGAGATGTTCCTCACACACCTGAAGGAAGTCTCTGAAGAGTACAAGAACGAAGAGATCCTGAAGCGCTGGCTCTCGCTCTCAAAGCGTATCGGCAAGAATCCACTCGGTGAGTGGGGTATGGCATCATCACCCAATGTGTCGGCACGCGGAGTACGCGACTATGCATTCCTCGTCCTGCGCAAGCACGGAAGCCCGATGCACTTCACTGAGGTGGCAAAGGCGATAGGCGAGCACTTCGATAAACGCGCTCACATCGCGACCACTCACAATGAACTCATCAAGGACAAGCGTTTCGTACTGGTCGGTCGCGGACTCTACGCGCTCTCTGAGTGGGGTTACTCGACCGGAGTCGTGCGCGACGTTATCGCAGACATCATCAAGAAGCATGGTGCCCTCACCAAGGATGAAGTCGTCGAGCGTGTGATGCGCGAGCGCTATGTGAAGCCGAACACCATCCTGGTCAATCTCCAGAATCCGAAATTCTTCAAGAAGAACAAAGAAGGGAAGTACTCGGTAGCATAAATTCACTAGCATAAATAAAACACCCGGATACAGACCCGGGTGTTTTAATACAATTTTATAATTCACTCCAGTATCGCTTCGTTTGAAAAGATTTACTAACTCTGTCGATAGGCAGAGTTAGTAAATCTCAAATATTCCTTCCAGTTTAATGACGGTCATCCCGACCCCGCGTGCGAGTATTTCATCGTCTGAAAGCAGCGGCATACTCACTCCATAACGCCGCAATATCGCTTGCTTGAGTTCTGCGGGGCTTTTGATGTGTTTCATTGAATACTTGAATGCCTCGGGAAGGAGCGCGTCATAGGGGACATGCTCTCTCTTTTTCATCACCGTCCCTCTGTACACATTCTTTACCGAAAGTATCGGCAATACTTCATCTTCATCATCTTTGAAATATCCCTGGCGCAAGATGCGCGGGAGGATAACCTTTGCACCCGGCTTGTGGCCACCGAATTCCATATTAAAGTGGGTAAGGAAGGGGAGGTCGTGATCGATGTATGGGTACTCATCATTTAATATACGAACAATGGTACTGATACCGAAGTGACGGGTGAAACCTATCGCATCGTATTCTTCTATAACTCCGCCTTCGCCCTCTAAGCGTACAACATCCGGCGCTGCGCTCCTTGGGAGTGCAAGAGGTGAGTGATGGACCCCGTGTTTCATCAATTCATGATAACACAAGCTAAGTACACAGCGCGGCGTTTTCACAATTTTCCTCAATCAGTTATACTTCGAGTAAGCTCAAAAGCAACAATACCGATCTGTGAACTACTTACTTATTGTCATGCCGATAGGCATCATCCTCCTCGTCATGTTCCTGGGCGCCACCTCAGGGCTCTATGACACGCCGCTCTTTCAGGTATTCGTGCAGATATATACCATCATGAGCGCTACCGCATTCGTCTGGGCACCGATCTTATTCGGATGGCTCGCACAGCACTTGTGGCTGAAGTGGCGACAGATGGTGTATATCCGAAAGAGTTATTATCCTTTCATCCTGCTCGAGGTAAAGGTTCCACGCGAGATAAACAAGACCCCGCTTGCGATGGAGATAGCGATGCACGCATTCGATCGCGGCCCGGGGGGAAACTGGTACGAAAAGTGGTGGGACGGCAAATGTAAACCCTGGTTCTCATTGGAAATAGCATCGATCGAGGGGAGCGTGAAATTCTTTATCTATACTCCGCAGAAGTTCAAGGCAGATATCGAGGCCAATCTGTTCGGTCAGTATCCTGATGTTGAGATCCATGAAGTGCAGGATTATGTGTCACTTGCTCCGTTCTTGCACGAGCCGAAAGATTGGGAAATGTCCGGATGTACTTTTTCTCTCACCAAACCTGACCCATATCCCATCAAGACCTACGTTGACTACGGGCTCGATTCGACCCAGACCAAGGAAGAGATGAAGAGTGATCCCATTTCGTCGGTCATTGAATATATGGGTAGTATTGGTCGCGGTGAATACCTTTGGCTGCAGATCGGAATTCAGAAGACAGCTCCACGTTTTGCTACCGCAGGCACCTGGTTTGGCAAGCACGACTGGAAAGATGAGGGTAAGAAGATCGTGAAGGAGTTGCAAGAAAAGTACGCCGGTGAGGTAGGTACGCGCGCCACCAAGCGCCAGACTGAGGTCATCCAGGCGATAGAGCGCTCACTTGGTAAGCCGGGGTTTGATGCATCACTTCGTGCAGTGTACGTCGCTCGCAAAGAACACGTTGATAAGTCACGCGGGGGAGGCATCCGTGATCTCATGAATCCGTTCGGCACTCAGGACTTGAATGCTTTCCGCTCGCATGGGCTTTTTCCTGATTATCCTTGGGAAGATTATAACAACATACTACTCAACCGCAGGAAACGCAGATTATTCGACGGATATGTACGCCGCTCATTCTTCTTTCCTCCATACAAGATGCCCAAGTATGTACTCAACACCGAAGAACTCGCGACCATATTTCACTTCCCGGGCGGCGTGACCGAGACTCCGACATTTGGCCGTATCGGTTCACGCAAGGGCGAGCCTCCCGCAAATCTACCGATATAGCTCATGGAAGAACGTAATTTTCAAACCACACTTCGCACAGACACTGGCAGGATCATCCCTCCCAAGCGACGCCCGAGCAGTCTAGGGTGGCTGCGCAACCTCGTGCTTATCCTGCTGATACCTGGAGGGATCGTCGGTTATTTCTTTATCGAAACAACTCCACCACCCACATTCGTGCCCGGTACATTCGTGCTCGTGCCTGATGGAGCGAACCTCGGTGAAATTGCAAAACTCTTGGCAAAAGAGCATATCATCCGCTCGTCACTCCTGTTTAATATCACCGTCGCGCACCTTGGTAAAGAAAAGAGCATTGTGAGTGGTATGTATCTCTTCAAGCAACCCGCGGACCTGTTCGCGGTCGCAGGCAGGATGGCAAGCGGTGATCACGGCATCGAGACGAGGAAGATCACACTTCCGGAAGGGTTCACCAACAAACAAATGGGGGAGACCTTTGCCCGAGAGCTTCCGAATTTTGTCATCGATGATTTTTTTGCAGACACAAAAAATTCGGAAGGGTATCTCTTCCCTGACACCTATTTCTTTTTATCGACCGCAACCTCCGGTCCGGTACGTTCGGCGCTGTCGGATAATTTCTTAAAGAAAACGCAGACCCTGCATGACGAGGCGATAGATAACGGGAAGGTCTGGTCCGACATCATCACCATGGCGTCTCTACTTGAAGGAGAAGCTGCAACACCGCTTGATAGACGTATCGTCGCTCAGATACTCTGGAAGCGTATCGCTATCGGTATGCGGCTCGGAGTCGATGCGCCCTTCATGTACACACTCGGCAAAGGGTCGCTTGAGCTGACGCAGAGCGACCTTGCAAGTGACTCACCGTACAATACTTACAAGAATGCAGGACTTCCGCCTACTCCCATCGGCAATCCCGGGATAGATGCGATAGATGCGGCACTTCATCCTGCGACGACCACCTACCTCTACTATCTCTCCGACAAGAAGGGAAACATGCACTACGCCAAGACCTTTGAGGAGCATAAATTGAACAAAACTAAGTTTCTGTATTAGTATGGCGATATGAGCGAGCAGAAAGATATCAAGGGGGTAACAAAAGCACACTTTGTAGGACTTGGCGGTATTGGCATGTCGGCAATACTACGCCTGCTTGCCGCACGCGGAGTTCATGTTTCTGGGTCTGACATCAATCTCCCTCCGATAGAAACCCTCCCACCTGGCGACTTTTATCCGTCGCATGATGAGGCATATGTGCCTATCGACGCGGACCTACTCATCTATTCGGCAGCAGTACCTGAGAGCAATCCTGAGCGCAGACGCGCAAAGGAACTAAGTATCACCGAGATGAGCTATCCCGAGGCACTCGCTGCGGTCACCTCGACCTACACCACCATCGCTGTATCCGGCACGCACGGCAAATCCACTTCGACCGCGATCTTGGGACAACTCTTTGCAGCCGGCGATCTTCACCCGTCAGTCATCGTCGGTGCAGAGGTGCCCGGTTGGAAAGACCACAATCTCCTACAAGGCACCAGTGACGTATTCATTGTTGAGGCGTGTGAATACCGAAGACACATGATGCATCTCACCCCGCAGACCATTGTGCTCACCAATCTTGAGCTCGATCATCCTGACTATTACCGTGACCTCGATGATATCAAAAGTGCATTCAAGGACTACATCTCAAAACTCGGAGGAGAAGGGCTGCTGGTCGCAAATAATGACGACGCCAACATCCGCGACATCATGCGTGACTTCGACGGCATAGTGGTTTCCTACGGGGTCGGGTCGGATGCAGACCTGGTCGCGAAGAATATCCGCTCCGGGACAGATCATCAAACCTTCGAGCTAGTATGGAAAGGCGCTGCACTCGGAGAATTCACCACACCGCTTCCCGGTCTTTATAACATCTACAACATACTTTCTGCCTGTGCCGCATATCTCGCGTATAGCGGAAAGAGCGAAGCTATCCAGGGAGTCTTGGACGGATTTCACGGTGTGGGCAGACGTTTCGAAGTCGTCGGCATGCTTGGAAATACCACCATCATCTCCGACTATGCACACCACCCCACCGCGCTTAAAGCAGTGGTCGAAGCGGCACTCGCGCGCTACAAAGACAAACGGCTACTGACCATTTTTCGCCCGCATCAACGTGAGCGCACCAAAAAACTCTTTGACCAATTTGTTTCTGTCATGGGAAACATTCCCGCATTACTTTTAGTAGAGATCTATGACGTCGCAGGGCGCGAAGAGGGAATGGACATCAGTTCACGTGATCTTATCACCAGCATACAAGAAAAGTTTCATGACCCGCAGATCATCTACGCGAAGGATCTTGTAGAGGCAGAGCAGATAGCGCGCATGGAAGCGCAACACTTCGACGTCATGCTTGTGGTCGGTGCAGGCGATGCCGACCAGCTCGCGTATCGACTGACCAAATAGCTATATGAGCAAGGGGAAAGTATTTGTCGGGATGTCGGGTGGAGTCGACTCTTCAGTTTCTGCAGCACTGCTGAAGGATGAGGGCTACGACGTCACCGGGGTATTCATCAAGGTCTGGCAGGCTGATTTTTTGCCGTGCAATTGGCGAGAAGAGCGCAGGGATGCGATGCGTGCGGCGGCGCATCTGGGAATACCCTTCATCACCCTTGATCTCGAAAAAGAGTACAAAGAAGAAGTCGTCGACTATATGATCCGTGAATACGGCGCGGGCAGGATCCCGAACCCGGACGTGATGTGCAACAAATATGTGAAGTTCGGAGCATTCTACGCATATGCAAAAGAGTGCGGCGCAGACTTCATCGCGACCGGACACTATGCGCGAAGCGAGAAAGGTGAGCACGGGACGCGCCTTCTTGCCGGTGTCGACAATGAGAAAGACCAAAGTTATTTTCTTTGGACCATCGACCAAGATGTGCTGGCGCATACGCTTTTCCCTGTCGGAGATCTTGAGAAAAAAGAAGTACGCGCACTCGCCGCGAAATTCGGTCTCCCGAATGCCGACAAGAAAGACAGCCAGGGACTGTGTTTCATGGGCAAAGTAGACATGGCGGATTTCCTCAAGCATTACCTCAAGTGCATTCCCGGAAATGTGCTTGATGAGAGCGACAAGGTCATAGGTACGCATGAAGGTGCGATGCTCTATACCATCGGACAACGCAAAGGCTTCGAGACACAGAAATCATCCGAGCATGAGGAGCCGTATTTCGTCGTCGCAAAAAATGTCGAAGCAAATACCATTACAGTCGCACACCGAGAGCCGAGCAATGTGTCTATGGTCACAGCCATCGCTCTTACCGACATCCATGTCATTTATCCGGGTGAACGTACGACTGATGCACCCGCACTTACTGCACGCATTCGTTACCGCGGTGAATTATTTCCCGTAGCATTCGAAGGCGCTCTGTCCGAGGGAGGGGAGTGTGTGGCGAAATTTCCCTCTGGAATAGAAGGTATCGCCGCTGGACAATCTGTGGTGTTTTACCAGGGAAGCGAGTGCGTGGGCGGCGGAGTCATTTCATCGTCGTTGTCAGCGTAGCCCCGGATCCGTAATTTACTTTGAACACCCGCAACATCGGAGTATACTTACTAGATGGAAAAACGCAGCTTACTTTTTGGTGCTTTTGCACTTTTCGCACTCATAGGTATCGGTGCGGGAGTTTCGGGTATGTCAGTCATCACCAAAGGCGACAGCGCTGCAGCCGTCGCATTAACAGACAATCAAGCAACCATGGATAATGAAAACAGTGCGGGACTCAAGATAGAAGTGTTACAAGAAGGCTCAGGAGTAGAGTCGAAAAGCGGCGACAACATCACGGTCGACTACACCGGTATGCTGACCGACGGAAAGGTATTTGATACCAGCGTTGGACGCGCACCTTTTACCCTCACACTCGGCGCAGGGCAGGTGATCAAGGGTTGGGACCAAGGACTTCTTGGCATGAAAGTCGGTGAGAAGCGCAAGCTGACCATCGCACCGGAACTCGCGTATGGCGCGGGCGGCTACCCTCCGGTCATTCCTCCGAGTGCAACACTCGTCTTTGACGTAGAGCTCAAGGCTATTAAATAGTTAATCTGTACATCGCACATTCTTTGTATGCTCAAGTGGCTTATCATCACCGTGCTCACTATTACCGCAGGAATATTTGGTTTTCTTTACGTCCAGTCGACACACCAAAGTACCTCCACGGATACGACACAAACACCGAACGGTAATGAGGTTGCGGTAGTACACTCGTTCAGAGACGGAGTGCATCAGTATTCAGGGCAACTGAAGCTTGCGCACTCATGCTATGCCGTCACTGCTGAGACACAAGGCGACCCGGCAAATCCAAAGAATCAGCATATCACTATCCGTGTCGTCGACAATATGGCGCAGCAGGGTTTCTGTTCACAGATCGTGACACGCTACCCGTTCGATGTGACGCTTGATGCGCCTGAAGATGCGATCACGACACTTGAGATCAACGGCGCAATCGTGCCAATGAAAATATTTGAAGCCCCATGGCATAATCCTACCGGTGGCGGCTACATTACTCCACTCAACAAGACCGGTATCTAACATGGATCAGAATATCTCGATCATCAAGGCTTCAGGGGAACGGGAGCCGTGGAACCGCGACAAACTGATGGGCTCACTCATCTCTTCGCGTGCAGAACCGAAGCTCGCACAAGAAATAGTTGAGCACGTCGAAAAAGACCTGAAAGACGGCATGCGCACGACCGACATATACGAGCACGCATTTGATCTCCTTTCAAAATACAATCGTCCGATAGCTTCACAGTACAGTCTGAAGCGTGCAATGCTTGAGCTTGGTCCGTCCGGATTTCCATTCGAACGTTTTATTGCAGAAATGCTCAAGGTGGAGGGATACCGCACACAGGTCGGAGTGATGGTGCAGGGTCTATGCGTCACGCATGAGGTCGACGTCATCGCTGAAAAGAGCGGTGAGCGCATTCTGGTCGAAGCAAAGTACCACAATTCACCCGACACCAAGAGCGATGTGAAGGTCGCTCTCTACGTGCATGCTCGATTCGAGGATATCAAAAAGAAGATCGAGGAATCCGCAGGCGGCACAGATGTATTCACAAGGCCATGGCTCATCACCAACACCAGCTTCACTTCGCAGGCGATACAGTATGCGCAGTGTGCGGGACTTGCGCTCACCGGCTGGAACTATCCTAAAGGGCACACATTCCAAGATCTTGTCCTGCGTACCCAGACACACCCGATCAGTGTGCTGACCACACTTTCAAAAGGTCAAAAGAATCAACTACTGCAGAAAGGGGTGGTATTATGCAGAGACATCATTGAAAATACCCATCACCTCGAAACTATCGGCATGAAGAAGCATGACATCGACCGCGTGGTCGAAGAGGGGATGATGCTTTGTCCGCTGCCGTAACATGAGATCACGTTGTCAGGTTCGTCTTACTATCTATTTATATACGTTATATACGAAAACAAAACTATGGAAGATTTTGCAGTTTCAAACTTTGAGCTGATGGTGCGACTCACTATTGCGGTCATCCTCGGTCTGATCATCGGGTCTGAACGTTCGCGTGTCGGCAAGCGTGCCGGTATGCGTACCTATGCACTCGTCTCACTTGGGGCATGCCTCTTCATTGTCATGAGCGGCGTTGTGTCGGCAATGTATGCGGAAACATTCACCTTCGACCCGCTGCGCGTCGCATCGCAGATAGTGGTCGGCATCGGATTCCTTGGTGCAGGGGTCATTTTTGTGCAAAAAAACGAGCTCACCGGGCTCACCACTGCCGCCGGGCTTTGGGTAGTTGCGGCGATAGGCGCGACATGCGGATACGGACTCTATGTCATCGCAACCTATGTCACTTTTTTGACACTTTTTATTTTTGAGGCATTATGGTATTTCGAAGAACGCTTTGTACGTATAGCAGATAAGGCGCCGATCGAAGAAGTGTTAACCACAAAGAAACCCGCTCAGCATCATGAAGATGAGAATTAGAAAAGCCATCATTGCCGTCGCCGGAAGCGGTACGCGTTTTCTCCCTGCCACCAAAGCCCAGCCAAAGGAAATGCTTCCGATCATCGATAAGCCGATCATTCAATATGTCGTAGAAGAGTTGGTTGAGGCAGGCATCGAAGACATCATCCTTGTCACCAAATGGGACAAGAAGACCCTCGAAGACCATTTCGACCGTTCATTCGAGCTCGAGCATTCACTCGAAGCCGCAGGCAAACACAAAATGCTCGCCGACATCAAGCAGATCTCCAATATGGCAAACTTTATTTATGTGCGTCAAAAGGGGCCGTACGGCAACGGCACACCTATTCTCTCCGCAGCAAGTCTGCTCAACGATGAGCCTTTCGTTTTTGCGTGGGGAGACGACCTCGTACTTTCAAAGAAGTCATTCACCAAGCAGCTGATGGATAATTATCATGAACATGCGGCTCCGGTCATTGGTGTCCAGAAGGTGCCCGAACAACACGTCGACCGCTACGGTATCGTCAAACTCAAAGACGGAACGCGCGAGATGGAACATGTAGTAGAGAAGCCTTCGATAGACAAAGCACCCTCGCAGCTCGCCCAGTTCGGCCGCATGATCCTCACTCCCGAGATCGTCGATATTCTCAAGGAAACAAAACTCGGCAAGGGTAACGAGCTTTGGGTGACCGATGCTATTAGCACGTATATCGAGCGAGGAGGTAAGTTCATGGTTGAAGAAGTGAAAGATGGGCAGTGGCTCACCACCGGCGACCCGCTCAATTATCTGAAGGCAATGGTTGAATACGCGCTCGTACGCGAAGACATCGGCGATGACTTCCGCAAACACCTGCGCGCACTGGATCTTTAGTCTCGCCAAATGTGTATGTCCAGCTCTCAAAAGCTTGTATACTTAAGTACAAGCAGTTATGGGACGCATATTCAAAAATATTCTCAAGATAGCCGTAGGCATATACGTATTCTTTTTTGCATATGAATGGTGGCATCCAATGCCGGATAGCCTACGTACACCACCGCGCGTCGTTCAGGTACCCGATGCGGGCATACATTTCTTCGCTGACACAAGCTATATCGATGCGAAGAAGAACGTCCGCGTACTCGATGAGCACATATGGAACCAAGTAGGGAAGATAGTGGGAAGCGCGAAGCACAGCATCACACTCGATATGTTCTTGTACAACGACTTCCAGGGCTCAAGCCCGGAAACAGCGCGCAAACTTTCAGCCGAGCTGACCGACATGCTGGTAAATAAAAAAATAGCAGAAAAGCACATCGCTATTGCGCTCATCACCGACCCCATCAACACCGTCTACGGCGGGGTTGTTTCTCCGTACTTCACCAAATTGATGTCGAGTGGTATTCCCATCATCACCACCGACCTAACATTCCTTCCCGACTCGAATGTTCCATGGAGCGCCGCATGGCACCCGTTCATGTCGTGGATGGGTAATTCCACCACAGGGGGATGGATAGCGCACCCCTTCGATGCGACCGGCGGAAAGGTCACGCTGCGCTCATGGATGGCACTCCTTAATATGAAAGCTAATCATCGCAAACTCCTGGTCGCTGATCAGCCGATCGTAAGCGGCAAGAATGCCGGCAAGCAAAAAATGGTCACCTTTGTTACCTCGTCCAATCCTCACGACGGCTCGAGTGCGAACGGCAATGTCGCGATCGAAGTCGATGACAAGATATGGCGCGATGCGATCACTTCCGAGAATATTGTCGCGCAACTATCCGGTGTAGGACTTCCGAACTATGACCCGCCTGACACCGTGGACATGGACGGGGGAGTCTCGGTCTCGCTCCTCCATGAAGCATTCATTCGAGACAAAGTACTTGAGCGTATTGAAAAAGCCAAACAAGGCGAACAGATCAGTATGGTCATGTTTTATCTTTCGGAGCGCGACGTCATCAAAGCGCTTATCGACGCGTCGAATCGTGGAGTGAATGTGCGCATCATTCTTGATCCGAATAACGACGCGTTCGGATTCAAGAAGAACGGCATCCCCAATCAGCCGGTCGCAAAAGAGCTGATGCAGCGTTCGAACAACAGCATCCAAGTACGTTGGTGCGCGACGACGGGCGAGCAGTGTCATGCGAAGCTGATGTTCGGATCGAGCGCGACCTCTTCATATATGTTCGTCGGCTCGGCCAACTTTACCCGCCGCAATTTAGACGGATTCAACCTTGAGACCGATATCTATGCGGAGAATGCCGGTCCGCACTTTAGCGCATGGAACGACGCAAGCACATACTTCGAGAAAATGTGGGCCAATACCGGCGGCAGGTATACCGACGACTACTCTCTGCATCAGGATGACACCTTCTGGAAGTTATCGCTTGCGAGGCTGATGGAGTGGAGCGGCATGAGCTCATTCTAGTCAGCGAGCCGAGTCATGCTATACTCGAAAACATGAAACTCCTTATCAAGCTCTCCGGCGAAAGCCTCGGGAAAGGCAAGCATGGCGCCGAGGAGCGTTACTATGAGCCGACACTCTCCTTCATCGCCGAGCAGATCCGTATCCTGCTTGAAGCGAAGCACGAAGTAGCACTGGTGGTGGGTGGTGGCAATCTGTTCCGCGGGCACGAACTCACCGGCACACTCGCCATCGAGCGCCCGACTGCAGACTATATCGGCATGCTCGCGACCGTTCAAAACGCACTCGTGCTGCGCGATTTTTTTGAATCCAAAGGGATAGAGACGCGCGTCTCATCATCCATCAGTATGCCGCAGATCTGCGAGACATATATTCCCAAGCGGGTGCTTCGCCACCTCTCGAAGGGGAGAGTCGTCATCTTCGCGGCCGGCCTTGGCGCACCATACTTCACAACCGACTCGACCGCGGTACAGCGATCACTTGAACTCAAGCGCGATCTCCTCATCATGGCCAAGAACGGCGTCGACGGACTTTATACCGGCGACCCGCACAAGGATGTCACTGCCAAGAAGATAGTGACCATCAGTGCCAAAGATGTCCTCGAGCAAAATCTCAAAGTCGCGGACCAGAGCGCCATCGCACTCGCCAAGGAGCACGGCCTCACAATTAAGGTCATAGGCATCGAGCACATCTCCGAAGCACTCGAAACATCTATCGGCTCGACCATCACCCCTTCATAAAAGATCTATGGACGCAGACCAGGCAATTGAATCTCTTCAGGACGGCGGAGTAGGGATACTCCCGACAGATACACTCTACGGTATCGTCACTTCGGCATTCCTTGCTGATTCGGTAGAACGCGTCTATGACCTGAAGCAGCGCGATCCTACCAAGCCACTCATCATACTCATCAGTCATGTCGATGAAGTAGAGCAGTTCGGCGTGGTGCTTTCAGACTCACTACGCGAGCAGCTTGCGAGCTACTGGCCCGGCCCTTACTCGATAGTACTTCCCGTCGTTGATGACCAGTTCGAATACATTTCACGCGGCTCTGACTCGATAGCATTCCGTATTCCCGACAAAGAAGACCTGCGCGAACTCCTCCAGGCAACAGGCCCCTTGGTGGCTCCATCAGCCAACCCCGAAGGCTATCCTCCCGCAACCACGGCCCTCGAAGCACAAAGATATTTCGGCAGCGATGTCGACTTCTACGTCGACGGCGGCACCCTCGACGGCAACCACTCAAAGCTTTTGCGAATCGAGAACGGAGAAGTGGAGGTGATCAGAGATTAGATTTCATTATGGACAACCTACTTAGTACCATATTTGTTTTTTGGATACTCCTATGCTTAATTTTCTGGACTACGCTATCTTTACTCATAAAGAAAATTAAAAATGGTCATAATGAGAAATGGATCGCACTGGGGAAACCACTAAATGCGATAGAATTTTTTACATTCTGCTTTTCATTTCCTGATTCAAAAGAATTTTATAACCAACAACTCGCTTCTTTTAAGATGCTGCTGTATATATTTCGAGGAGATAAAGTATTAGATGCTGACAAAAAAATACTTCGATTAAGGAGAGTTAATCTCGTTTTATTTTCTACAATGATACTTATTCTTGCATCAGGCTTTGTGGCTACTATTACTTGTTTTCAGTGTTCATAATGTGCTGATACTTAATTCCCCAATCAGGGGAGTTGTCCAAAAAACCCACCTTTGTTAAAAGTCTATAAATGGTTATAATCGAAAAATATGCTTACCTCAACTGAGATCCGCTCGCGTTTCCTCGCTTTCTTTAAAGAGCGCGGTCATACCATTATTCCATCTGCCTCTCTCGTACCGCTGAACGACCCATCGGTGCTATTCAACACTGCAGGCATGCAGCCCTTGGTGCCATATCTTCTGGGTGAACCGCATCCTGGGGGAGTGCGTCTTGCCGACTCGCAAAAGTGCGTGCGCACGCAGGATATTGAAGAAGTCGGGGACAATACCCATGACACATTCTTCGAGATGCTCGGCAATTGGTCGCTCGGTGATTATTTCAAAAAAGACGCGATCAATTGGAGTTATGAATTTCTTACTTCTAAAGAAAAAGGTCTCGGACTTGATCCGACGAGACTCTATGTAACAGTATTTGGCGGTAATGCTGATGCACCGAAAGATGAAGAAGCTCGTGCCGTTTGGACGGAGATATTCAAGAAAGCAGGAGTTACGGGGGAGCACATCTACTGGATGGAAGGCGACCTTGCAAAGAAGAACTGGTGGAGCGCCGGCGAGAACGGCCCATGCGGACCGGACACCGAAATGTTCTATGACGTCACCGGAAAGTTAAATAAGGGAATGACCCACGCAGAGTACCTCGCAGCCGATGATAAGCAGCAAGTGGTGGAGATCTGGAATGATGTGTTCATGGAATACCTCAAAGAGGGTGGGGTAGTGACCGGCAAACTCAAGAAGCAGAACGTCGACACCGGAAGCGGACTTGAACGCGTAGTCATGGTAGCGCAGGGAAAGGACAATATCTTCGCGACTGACATGTTCTCGGACATCATGTCGCTCATCAAGGGCGGTGCAAAAACCTATGAGGAACGGGCTGCGCGCATCGTCGCTGACCATATCCGCACTTCGGTATTCATGATAGCCGACGGAGTCACCCCGTCGAACACCGACCAAGGCTACATTCTGCGCAGACTGTTGCGCCGAGCCGTGCGATACTCGGACATACTTTCGCTTACCACAGGCTTTGATCCTCTTATCGATGCATTCGCAGCACAGTACAAGGGTGTGTACGACAATATCGAGTCAAATCTTGCCCACATCAAAAAAGAGATCTCGGATGAAGAGAGTAAGTTCCGTGTCACACTTGAGAACGGCATGAAGCAATTCGAAAAGTTCGCAGAGTCTGGGAATATTTCGGGGACCGATGCTTCGATGCTCTATCAGACATATGGATTTCCTTTTGAGATCACGCAGGAACTCGCAAAAGAACGCGACATCGCTGTCGATGAAGCCGCATATCGTGACGAAATGAAAAAGCACCAGGATCTCTCGCGCGCAGGCGCTGCGCAGAAATTTGCCGGCGGACTTGCCGATCATAATGAGAAGACCGTGCGCCTCCATACCACTCATCACTTGCTTCTGCGCGCACTCCAAATAGTACTCGGACCTGAGGTACATCAGAGAGGCTCGAACATCACTCAAGAACGTCTGCGTATCGATTTCGCATATCCGCAAAAAATGACCGACGAGCAAAAGAAAGAAGTCGAGCGTATCGTTAACGAGAAGATAGCTGAAGAGCTCCCGGTGACCCGCACCGAAATGGATCTTGCCGAAGCTGAGAAGCTCGGTGCCGAGCATGAATTCGGAGCCAAATATCCCGAGCGTGTATCGGTGTACTCGGTCGGACCAAAAGATGCGACCCCCGAAGACCCGAAGTTCGATCAGCGTTTCTCGATAGAATTCTGCGGCGGCCCTCATGTCAAAAACACTAAGGAGTTAAGTCATTTCAAGATCCTCAAAGAAGAGGCGGTCGCCCAGGGAGTGAGGCGCATAAAAGCAGTATTGGAATAGTGTTCGAGATAGGGCAGGATTTAATTCAAGCAACATCTACTTTTTAAGTATAATGTTGCGCTTATTGTCATGTCTTCAAGACTAGCAGCCCAAGGAATCCGTAGAATAAAGGCAGTGCTCGAATAAATAAAAGGAGAGTCTTGTTTCTGAACAATAACTCTCCGTTTATTCGCCTCGTCTTCGAGGCTAGCAGCCCAGGGAATGCATAGAATAAAGACTAGAATAGTCACAAATGTCATTCTTCTTTGTTTAAATGATATAGTAACACCATGGTGAATTCACAAAGATTTATCAATACATTTTTAGTTCTCGCAACACTTTCGCTTGCGACGATAGCGAGCTACCCGGGCGCAATATCTTCAGCTATTAGCGATGGCCAGGATTCAAGTGACGCCATCACTGACGTACTTTCTTCATCGCATGCGCAATTCTCCCGCAAAGATAGTGTCATACCGTTTTCCTTCGACTACAGCGCGAGCGACTTTCTCGTATCGGTTCGCGTAGTACTCTTTGCCGTACTTCTGGCTTTCGCTATATCGCGGATACAAAAGTCCATCGCACGCTATTTTACCGGCAGGTCGCCGCCGGGAATCGTCGTTTTGTCTTTTTAATTAACGTTCGCAATAATCAAAAAATATATGAACAAAAAAATCATCGCAGCCGTAGCTCTCGTCACCTTACTCGCACCAAGTGCTTTTGCGTTCGCAGAAACATCATCGACAACAGCGGCAGGTACTCCAAAGCATACGAGCATGGACCTTCCTTGTGTCCAGACCGCCATCGATACCCGTGAAGGAGCTATCGGTGATGCGTTCACCGCATTCGCAAGTGCAGAGGCGGCCGCACTTTCAGCTCGCAAGGGTGCACTTCATGATGCATGGGGCCTGACCACTTCTGGAGCACGCCGCACCGCACGTGAAAAAGCATGGAGTGACTACAAGACTGCGAACAAAGCAGCCTATAGCGCACTGCGCACCGCAAAGAAAGCTGCATGGAGCACATTTGCGACCGCATCAGCTACCTGCAAGGCACCTGTTGTCGAAAGCGCATCACTCGAAGGAGCAGGAAGCCTCGGACTCTAGTCGATAAAGATAGGTGAGCACCTCTTTGCTTAGAAAAAGAGGGGAGAAGTCAAAAAGTGCACGGAGATATCCTTCGTGCACTTTTTGTTTGGCGTGAAAATTGTTATACTTTGCACATGCCTCTATTTGGGCGCAAGCGAAAAAGCGGACAGCACTTCATCATCGTGTTCGATATCGGATCAGCCTCCATTGGAGGTGCTTTTGCAAGTGTCGAGTCGGGCAAAAACCCTGAGGTGATATTCACTACGCGCCGAGATATCCCGTTCCAAGAAAAACTCAACTTCCAGCGTTTTCTCGAATCAATGATCAAGACCCTTGAGGAGATGTTCGTCGCGCTCCAGAAAGCCGGCGGGGGAGTGAAGGTCGACCAGGCCTTTTGCGTGCTCGCATCTCCTTGGTACGCATCCCAAACCAGACTCGTCCACTACAATCAGCCGCAGCCTTTCACTGTGACTGAAAAAGGCTTAAATAAGCTCATCCAGAAGGAAATTGAACTCTTCCGTGACTCAAAGCTATTCTCACGTTCCAAATCAAGCGATGCGGCACCCGAGATCATGGAGTCGAAGAATATTCAGATGAAACTCAACGGCTATGAAGTGAAAAATCCGTTCGGCAAGCGCACAAGCGAACTCGAAGTAGCGCTCTATATCAGCATGATACCGAGTAATATCTTCAAGTCGATAAACGAATCGATCAAGAAGTTCTGGCGTCTTGATAATGTCCATTTCTCATCGTTCTCATTCACCGCATTTGATACTATCCGCGATATCTTCGCCGATGAAACCTCATTCCTATTCATGGACATCTCCGGTGAGGTGACCGACATCTCGCTCGCCAAGGACAATGTACTGCTCGAATCGATCTCTTTCCCGGCCGGCAAGAACATGCTCATCCGTCAGCTCGTCGCCGGAATGAAGACTGCACCCGCAGCCGCACAGACTGAGCTCAAGATGTATATGGAGGGCAAATCGAACCGTGACCACGCACAGCAGATCGAATCCATCCTGACCGAATCAAGCAAAGAGTGGCTGGTATTCTTTGAGGATGCGCTCTCACAATTCTCTTCAGAATTCCCCATACCGCGCACTATCTTCTTCACTGCTGACGACGATGTCACCAAGTGGTATGACACCGCTATGCGCCAGGCAAATTTTGCTAAATTCTCCCAGGACGAAGGCTCATTCATGATACGCTCGCTCGGCAATTCATTCCTCAACAAATTCATCCAAGTGCTCGAACCTGACTTCCAGGATCCGTTCCTCGCCATAGAGACCATCTTTGCAAATAAGATCTCCGGACTCGAGCGAAAGTAGGTATCCACTTTCTTGACCTTGATAAATACAGTAGAATATACCTAAATGCCAAAATATTTGATACAAGATATCGTTCCTCCTGAAAAACGCAAACGCCCTGTCGGTGTAGCGAAGACTCCTGCTGCACATCACACTGCACACGCGTCGCGCCCGCATGCAGCTGCACATCCGGTACACACCGCAAAGCCTGTACACCACGTGCGCCACAAGGAACCCGAGCATGAGGTACACATGGAAGCACCTCCTGAAGATCTGCACGAGATCCATGAGCCATCATTCGCACAACTGCATCAAGAAGAGCATGTGGAGAAGGCATACGAGCCAGAGACTCCGACCGAGTCCGAACCGCGTGATCAATCGATGATACTCGAGCACCTCTACAAAGATGCAAACATCAGCAAACGACTGTCGACCGATAGTGCGACCGGTTCTTGGCCGTATAATGACCAGCAGAGCAAAGAGGCGCGTGAGAGCGGCACTGCATCGCGAAATATTCCTCCCGAATTCCCGACCGACGGCACTGCATCAGAGTGGAGTAAGCGCTGGCTGCCCTGGATACTTATTCCGACCATACTTGCAGTCGGACTATTCGTAGTGCTGAATTACTTCTCCGGTGCTACCGTCATGATCATTCCGAAGCACGATACTGTCCCTATACCTGATACCCAGGTGTTCTCCGCACAAAAAAATCCGACCGACGGCTCACTCTCGTTTGCCGTGATGAAAGTCACTCTTGACGATACGATAGAGGTAGCCGCAACCGGAAGCAAAATGGTCACCTCAAAAGCCCAAGGCAAGATAATCGTGTACAACGAGCAGAGTGTCGCGCAGCGACTCATCAAAAATACCCGCTTCGAATCAAGCGCAGGGAAGACCTATCGTATCAATGATTCGATCACTGTACCTGCCGCAAAAATCCCAAAGACCGGCAAGCTTACGCCCGGCACCGTATCCATCACTATCTATGCCGACGAGGCAGGTCCGAGTTACAACAGCGACCCGAGTGACTTCACTTTGCCCGGACTCAAGAGCTCTCCTCAGTACAAGAAAGTCTACGCGCGCTCAAATGGCCCCATCGCAGGCGGCGCTTCGGGCACGACCAAGACCGTGAGTGACACAGACATGCGTGATGCGTCGGACAACTTGCGCGTCTCACTTGAGACAAAGCTGCGCAACAAAGCACATGGTGACGTCGCATCATCACAGATAGCATTCGACAAAGGTATCGTCGTCGAGCTCGGTGATCCGAAACTTTCTACCGATCAGTCATCAAGCCCGGACAAGGCTGTACTTGGTGAGTCAGGCACACTGTATATGGTGGTGTTTGACCGTGATGCGCTGACCAAAGCAATCGCAAAGGGCCTGGTGCCGACATATGCAGGTGAAAATATTCAGATGGCAAATATCGACGCGCTCACAATCACCGTTCCGACGACAAGCGGCACCGCGCTCTGGTCTGCCGAGAAGATAGACTTCAGTCTTCACGGTACACCGCAGCTGACCTGGGTCGTGGATGAAGAAAAGGTCAAAAAAGACCTCGAAGGAGTGGCAAAAGCGAACTTTAATGCAGTCATGGGTGGTTACACCACGATAGAGCGAGCCAAGGCAAGTCTTAGACCCTTCTGGAAGAGTACTTTTCCTATCGATCCGAACGTTATTACCCTCAAGATCGTCGCTTCGATACCCGACTAACATGCTACGAATGATACTTTTAAAACGCCCTAGCTTGACCGTTTTTGAACCATCTGCTAGCATGCAAAGCACCCACATTGAGAAATGAGTGATGAAAAAGCAAAGGAGTCTGTGATCATGGGAACGGTCACCGAGGCACT
>JAYTVK010000053.1:0-20398 GCA_043744595.1 Candidatus Lloydbacteria bacterium | reverse complement strand
ACTTCAAAAGGTAAAGGTTTCCAGGGAGTCGTGAAGCGCCATGGTTTCCACGGCGGTGATCGTACTCACGGACAGAAGCACTCAGAGCGCGAAGCGGGGTCCATTGGTGCAACCGGACCACAGCGCGTGATCCCGGGTACCCGTATGGCCGGACGCATGGGCTCGGACACGGTGACCATCAAGGGTCTCAAGGTGCTCGCAGTCGATGTCACCAACAACTTACTTCTCGTGTCGGGAGCGATCCCGGGTCGCCGCGGGACATTAATCGAGATCAAGGCAACTAACTCATAGGCTTATGGCTACAGCAACAGCAACCCAGAAGACCACCGCGAAGGCAGTGAAGGAGAGAAAGCCCTTGAATCTCGAAGCAACGGTCTACTCACAAGAAGGCAAGAAGTCAGGCAGTGTTACACTTCCCGAAGCAGTATTCGGAGAGAAGTGGAATGCAGACCTCGTGCACCAGGTGGTCGTCGCGATGCAGGCAAATGCTCGCCAGCCTATTGCGCACACCAAGGACCGTTCAGAAGTGCGCGGAGGCGGACGCAAGCCGTGGGCCCAGAAGGGAACAGGCCGCGCTCGTCACGGATCATCGCGCTCGCCTATTTGGCGTCACGGTGGTGTTACCCACGGACCTCGCAATGATCGTGATTTCTCACAGAAGATCAATCGCAAGATGAAAGTGAAAGCGCTTTACGCAGTGCTCTCAAAGAAATTCAAAGACGGAGAGATCCTCTTCCTCTCGGGAGTTTCGATGAAGGAGCCAAAGACCAAGGATGCCCGCAGCATGCTCACGCAGCTCGGTACCATCGGCGGATACGAAAAGCTCGGCAATCGCCGCAACAATGCGATGTACATGATCCTTCCCACCGCAGACACCAATGTGAAGAAATCATTCCAGAACATGGGCAATGTCCTCGTCGGAACCGTATCTTCACTCAATCCGGTCGATGTGCTCTCTTACAAGTACCTCGTACTTCTTTCACCAGAAGAGACGGTCAAGACACTCGAGGCTAAGAGCGCTGCAAAAGCGTAATCGATATGGCAATATTCAAGAAAAAAGAAGTAGTGAAGAAGGATGCCGTCGTAACGCTCGAGAAGAATCCTGAGAAACAGGAGAAAGCAGAGAAGGCAGAAAAGAGTACCAGCGCCGACGTCGCAACTGTTGCCTCAACCGCATCAGGACAGAAATCAGGCAAGGGACTCGACCTCGCATACATACTGCTTCGCCCGCACGTGACCGAGAAGGCAAGTGATCTTTCTGAAAAGGGAGTCTATGCATTCGAGATCAACAAGCGCGCAAACAAGATGCATGTCATGATGGCTGTCGAGCGACTCTACAAGGTTCGCCCGATAAAGGTCGCCGTCATCAACGAGCCGACCAAGTACTCGAAGAGCCCGAAGACCAATCGTGTCGTTGTGAAGAAGGCAGGAGGAAAGAAAGCGATGGTGTATCTTAAGAAGGGAGATAAGATAGAGTTTGTCTAAAACATACCAATATGAAAACATTCAAACCATATACACCTTCAACTCGAAATACCGTCCTTACTCCGTACAAGGATCTCCTCTCGGGTGATGCAAAGCAGAAGATCAAGGGACTCATCAAGGGTCATGCGAAATCAGGCGGACGCAACAACCGTGGACGTATCACCATGCGTCACATCGGAGGCGGCAACAAGAATTCCCTCCGCATGGTCGACTTCAAGTTCGACAAGCGTGATGTACCAGGGAAGGTAGAGGCAGTTCAGTATGACCCACTACGCACCGCATTCGTCGCTCTGGTCGTCTACAAAGACGGAGAGCGCCGCTACATGGTCGCACAGAAGGGCATGAAAGCAGGCGATACATTCATCGTCAGCGCTGAAGCGCCACTTACCAAGTTCAACCGCTTGCCACTTGCGAAGATCCCTGTCGGTACCTTCGTCTCGAACGTCGAGGTACAGCCAGAGGGTGGTGCCAAGCTTGCTCGCGCAGCCGGCAACTTCATCGAAGTCATCGCCAACGACCTTGGTCAATCATTCCTCAAGATGCCGTCATCAGAGGTCCGCAAGGTCTCTGAGAACTGCTGGGCAACGATAGGCGAAGTCTCGAACGATCAGCACAAGCTCCGCAAGGAGGGTAAAGCCGGACGTAACCGCTGGAAGGGCATCCGCCCGACCGTCCGCGGTTCAGCCATGAATGCCGTCGACCATCCGCACGGAGGTGGTGAAGGCCGCATGGGACGCGGTCTACGCCGCGCCAAGACCAAGTGGGGTAAACCTTCAGGTAAGGGTCAGAAGACTAGAGCTCCAAAGAAATACAGCAATGTGTTTATTGTGAGTCGAAGAAAGGTTGGGAAAAAGTAATTTTCCACACCATACAAAAAACCGCCAAACTCAAAGGCGGTTTTTGTATTACCGAGATTTTACCTGCTGTATTTCTTGGGAGCGCGAGTAGTCGCGTTTTCGGTATCCTGCTCACCCTCTCCTCGGGAGCTCGCCTCGCCGTAACAGACTACGCCCCCCCTCGACATTCCCTCAGTCCAGGGCTTCACATGCCATCCGAAACTGGGTTACAAGTGTTGATTTGATTCTATTGAAAATATAAGTAGACTTCCGATATGGATGAAAAAGAGCTAATGGGATTTACAAAGCTACTGTTTGCTGGACTTAAAAAGCCCTTAACAAAAGTAGGTCTTGTTATGATTTTACTCGTAATAACAATATTTGAAGCTACTTTTTTGATAAAGTTTATTGAATATATATCCCCAAATCTCGAAGTAAAACTCAAAATTGCAGTTATCGCACTACCGTACATTGCCTATTTGTTTTTATGGACAGTTTTTAGGTGGATAAAAAGTTTTTCATACACAGCATGTTCAATAGGAATTGCCATTGAGCATAATAGCGAAAATTTAAGAGTATATGAAGAGTCAGTTGCAAGAGCAAAAAAAGCGCTTGGACAACTTGGGGTTCCAAAACTCAAAGTAATAATTTATGACGACCATCACTTTGACAATGATAATGAAGCATCAAAATTTCTTGACGATAAAGGTCTCACAATTTTAATATGGGGACGAATTAATAACGGAACAAGAAATTCAAAAAGCCTTTCGACGTTTGAAGTAAGGACTACATATCATGTAGAGGCTTTAGTCCCAGATAAAAAACAATTCGAACAAATTCTCAGAAATATCGAAACAGGGTCTCGTCGTGAAAAGTGGACAGTTGACTTAGTGAATTCAGAAAACGATATTTCTATAATTAAAGAAAATATAGTTGAAATAGGAATGTTTGCACTTGGTATCTGTCTTTCATATTTTCCAACTTCAGAAATCCAACAACTTGGACTGCAAACATTAATGGAGCTAAAAAATAAGTATTTTTCAAAGGGTGGAAATAATATCTCTCGAAGAAACGCAATAATCGTAACAGATAATATCGTAAAAGCATTACTTGTCCAAAATGCAGAAGTAGCAATTCTTAATAAGAGATTCGGAAGAGCAATTGAGATTTTGCAAGACATAATTCTAATTTTCCCAAACGATCAAGATGCGCATATTCTGTTGGGGTATTCTTTGTGGAAAAATGGTCAAAAAAAAGATGCAAAAGAATGCGCAGACAAGCTCTGGCGTTTAAACCCCGGCAGTCCTCCAGGTAGAATAAATAAAGCGTTTTTTTCTATCACAAAAAAGCAGTACAAAATTGCATTGAAGCAGTATAAAACTCTCCGAACACTAGGCATAGGAAATGTGGAGTCATTATGGAGTATTGAATTTCTAAATGAGGAGTATAAAAAAAATAACAGTGAATTGGGGTACCTGTTTGGGTCTGGGTTTTTGAGTATATATTGGGGTGAAAAAGAAATGGGGTTAGCTGATTTAAAAAAATTTGCTGAACAAAGTACTGGAATTTCTGAATACGTAGAAATGCGAAATTGCGCATTGGGTATACTGCAAATGCCTCAATAGGATCTTGCGCCGCTTCATGAGTGGCTTGCTTCGCGGGAAGCGGAATGTTGCAACGGGATGGATAATCTTCTGCTTACTGTCGACCTTTTGAAAATTTATATTGCAGGAGGTGAGGCGTTCCGAGATGCTGCCTTCGAAACTATCGAAGCGGCGTTCGAGCAAGCTGAGGGAGAGGGTGCCGAAGATATCTATAACCAGCTTGTCGAACTCGAAAAACATTTGCGAGGGGAGTGAGATCGCACTATTTGACATTTTTATAATATTTTGTAGAGTATGGTCTGATCTTCAACAGTAGTAACAACAAGGAGTCACCATTGGACTTTCATAAAGTAAGAGAACAATTGCTCGAACTCCCGGCGCCCATCCTCGTCTTGAACGGGAAAGTGGACAAAGGCATGTACGAGTTCACTGCGAGTTCGCTCGCTTTCCTCACCGTGAAGGGGTCACCCGCACTTGAGGTGGTGGTCGACTCAGGTGGTGGCGATGTGAAGGCGGGTCTCGACATTTACGACCAGCTTCGTCTCTATACCGGCGCGAAGCGGTGTGTGATCAAGTGTGTGTCGGCATCGATGGCAGCAGTATTCATGCAGGCATGTGAAGTGCGTGCCTGCGCCCGTCATGCAGGCATCCTCATCCACCATGTGTCGCGCAATTCCGTGAGCCTCGACGAACTCACCAACGCGAAGCGTTTGGCGAAGGTGATCGACAACATGAAGCGCGACCAAGATCGGCTGTATGCGATCCTCTCCTTGCGTTCAGGCAAGAACACTCGCATCATCAAGAAGCGGTGCGAAGAAGATCGCTTCATGACGAGTGAAGAGGCACTCGAGTTCGGCCTCATCGACCAGATCGTCTGAACCGGTTCTTTGTTCGCCAGAGGGCCGCTTGCGCATGAGTGCGGGCGGCTTTTTTATTTACAAAAAAACATAAAGGGATAGCACGATGACGATCAGCAACGGCTGAAGGAGGGGCACCAGTCCATCGTGGTGGATGAGGATACTGAGAATTGCTAGGGAGAGGAGTGTGACGAGTGTGATCGCGGAGAGTTTGAAAAAGTGTTTGGTGAGGAGTCCAATTGCGGCGAGGATGTTGATGATGCCAGTCAGATACATGAACCAGAGCGGGAAGCCCCAGTGAGTGAACTGGGCTACCTCGAGTGGGTAGCCAAGCAGCTTGAGTACTCCGGTCACAATGAATACGAGTGAAATAATGCCAAGGACGAGATTCCTTTGGGTGCGGGTCATGCTCCAATTATAACAGAGTCGGATTAGACAGAATGGATATTTGTAGTAGTGTACTCTTTAGACTTTCAAGACTTTCCAGAGATCATTCACTCACCAAGGAGGTAGTCATGGATTCAATGTTCGAACTAGACGACATTAAGTGCGTTGTCGGCATCATCGGCAATGGCGAGGGCCAGGAGATTCCTGTGTTCGTTGCAGACTATGGAGCGGAGTGTCCGTCGCTTGCTGAGGGCATGCTTCGTTACAAGAAGATCACGCTTGATATCGTTCCGAAAGGGGACGGCGTGTTCACATACATTGCCACGGTCGACAAGCTCATGGTTGACCTTTCGACACCTGGGACTGTTGATCGCATACTCGGCCAGAGTGATGCGAGTGACATGTTGCGCGAGCTTGCCCGAGCGGGTACTCCTGAGTTGTCGGTGACTTACGACGCAACAGGCGAGGCACAGGAGCGCTTCGTACTTGCTCGCGCAGCGCTCTCGGGCTACTGGCTGTTTGTTCTTCTGGCTGAAGATGCGACCGAGCTCGTCGTGAGTGGAAATGGAACCATTACGCAGCGCAACACTCATCCGCGCTCACGCTACGCAGATTAGTGCAGTTGAGTGGAGCATGTTCCCGACTCACGGCCCGCGATGCGGGCCGTTCCTGTTGACTCGCCTGAAATATTTAGTAGAGTGCAGATGTTCATCGATCAACAGGAGAGAGACATGACACAAATGGCACTGAAGTCACGCGAGGAGCTCAAGGCCGAGTTCGAAGCTGCCAAGAAGGGCATCGACGCCGAAGTCATCACCCGCATCATGAAGGGGCTCCCACTCCAGCACGATGCCGAGTTCACCGAGCCCTACCTCACGCTGCGCCGTGCATGGGCGGCGTACCACCCGACGATGAAGTAGGTCTCGAGGCAGTCTCACAGCACCGAGGTCGCGGAAGTTCCGCGACCTCTTCTTTTTTCTTTTATTGACAATCATCTTTGCTACCGTAGTCTGAGAAAGAGAAGGCCCCGTCATAGCCGATGTTCACAACCAACATATCCGGAGGAATGAATGATCAAGATCCGTAATGCTGCGCTCATCCTTGCGCTTGCACTTGCTGCGGGAAGCACGGTCCTCTCGGTGCGTCAGGCGAGACAGACATGGTCGCCATGGCGCGTCACTAATCTGCTCTATGTTCCGAGCGGCAGACCGCTCGCGCGTGACATCCGCACACTTGAGTGGAGGCCGAATCAAGACTCTGTTTTGATGGAGATCCGCCGCATCAGGCAAGCGTATCCGCCCATGACCTGATCCGACACCACAAGAGCCCGCATCACTGCGGGCCGTTTTTTTTGGCAAAAGCAAACCCCGCAGCATGGCGGGGTAAGTGGTTGAAATTGGCGAGGCAACCTTTCAGGTTTACAGGCCGTGATGGTTGTTTCCGTAGAAATCCAGGCCGCGCTCGTCAAAGCCGTGTCTGTCGAAGCCACGTTTGCCGACGGCGTAGGCCACATGAAAGGGTGGCGGGTAGACCTTCGGCGGATGCATGTCGATCACTCCCTTTTGGCTCGGTTGCCGCAGTTGGGGAAAGTTGTTTGTGGCGGGTTTGAGATGGTCGCACATGCGAAGCTCCTTTGGGTTGTGGGGGGGGTCCGTTACACACAATAACTCACATACATATTTTTGTCAAGCTATCATGCTATATCAACTACAGTGCATTGAAGTACCGTATTGATATAAAAAGCGGCCCGGCGTGAGTAACGTCGGGTCGTTGGGTGGTGAACACAAGGTGTGTGCTGCCGGACGGCTTCAGATGGTTTTGAAATTGGCCGCTCTCAGGATCTTGTATGCCTGGGTGGCGCAACAGGTCTCAGGGGGTGTGACGACGAGCGTGGCTTGCTTGTAGCCGGCGAACTCGCCGTGTTCGATGCTGCTTGTGCCGTGCGACTGCGCGCACGCCCAGCCCTTGGGGACGAAGACCCTCATGGTATTCGCCAGTTGCTCCGCTTCATCTTCCGGAAGCGTGCCTCGCTCGTCCGAAACCGCACTGAGCAAAATCGTCCCGTTATTCAGGGACTTCTGAAACATTTGCATGCTGAACTCCTTATACGTTGTTTGGGGAACTGCATATATAATATACTAGACAATATGATTAATGTCAAGTCAAACCATGTTGCCACTGTGTATAGCCAATTGATATTTTGTTTTTTTATCGCGCTTGGGTTAGTGTGTGAGAAGAGTTTTGGGCTCAATTCAACCAGGAGTTGTCATGCCAAAGAGAAAGTCTGTGCTTGTGGTCGATCCTCATCGCGACGACCGTACAGCGCTTGTGCAGATGCTTGCCGGTAGACACTTGCGGGTGTCGGAAGCAGACACCATCGACAGTGCCATCATGATGCTCCACGAGCATAGCTTGCCTGGTGCGAAGCCATTCTCAGCGATGTTCGTGAATCTGATGTTTCCTGAGGGGACTGGAGTCGATCTTGTCAGCGAGATCCGTTCACGTCCTCGGCTCGCGCAGCTTCCCGTCATCATGACCTATGAGGCGGCGAATGATGTAGTCAAAGCATCGTTCTATCCGCTCGGCCTCGTGGGGCATGCAGTAAAGCCGCTCTCGCTGTCCCTCGTCATGGGACTTTTGCAAGAAGCGTTCAGGATGTGAAGCCCGTCAGGTCGAGAGGTCGTGCACTGCACGACCTTTTTTCATCTGCTTTTTTAAAAAAGAACTCCGGAGTACTGCCTCGGCAGTATCCGGAGGTGTCACTTGAGAAGATATTCGCGTACAGGGCAAGGGCGACCGACCTTGCAGCGTGTGCTTTGGTCGAGTGTCGCGATGGCGATGACACGCAGGCGCGAGCAGTCGCACTTGTCCGCTCCGACTTTCTGATAACGCACCTTGCGCATCAAGGGACAGATGCGGGTCCCTTTGATGGTGTAGTGCTCGGCATCTTTGTAGAAGATGACCTGCCACTCCTCTTTTTGTGAGACAGCCATGTCCATGATATTTCTCCTTTATACAAAAAAGAACAAGAAAAAAGCCGTCCTAGGCCGGACGGCTTTTTTCTAAGCGGTTAAGTATGCTCTTCACTAGGGACCATTCTCCTCCTTATTCGGGCATCCGTAAAGTGTCATGTGTGGACAAGAATAGCTAGTGTCATTAACGTTTTTTTTGGTAAAAGAAAACCCCATACATCGCTTGCACGATGGACGGGGCTAGCCGGTGATCGACCTCTTGTCGATGATTTGAACCCCCATGTGTGAGGCGATGGACACTTCTTTGCCATACACCAACGCCTTCGTGCGCTTACTGAAACGCACAGGGCGGGCAAGTTCATAGCCTGTTTTGACGAGAATTGATACCGGGACATTGACGCCGGTATTCACGAAGAAGTCACCGACTTCGAGTATGTGAAAAAAGAGCATAGCACCTCCTTGTCTCTCATAAAAAAGAGTTGCACCCTGCACTTGGCATGCAGGGTGCGCGACACTTGGATTCTTCCCATACGTTACTCCCTGTGCAGCTCGCGTCAAGTGTGGACAGGTTTTCAATCGAGAGGAGAGTCTATATACTTCTTTATAAGCTAAATCTATCACACTATGAATAAATACATTCTCTGGGGAGTCATCGCAGTTATTGTCATTGGATTCCTTTCGGTCTTCTCGAGCTATAACGGCATTGTCGCGCTCGATCAGAATGCGCAGTCGAAGTGGTCGGATGTCCAAACGCAATACCAGCGACGCATGGATGTCATCCCGAATCTTGTTGCAACCGTGAAGGGCGCGGCGAACTTCGAGCAGACCACACTCACACAAGTGGTCGAGGCGCGCGCGAAGGCTACGCAAATAACCGTCGACCCGACCAAGCTCGATGCGGCAAGTATCGCGAAGTATCAGGCGGCGCAGGGTGAGCTTTCACAGGCACTCGGCAAACTGCTCGCCATCAGTGAGAATTACCCGAAACTGACCGCGACCGAGAACTTCAAAGACCTGCAGTCGCAGATAGAAGGCACAGAGAATCGCATTGCGGTTGCGCGCAAAGATTTTGGTGATGCGGTCAAAAGCTACAACACCGGCATCGCAACATTCCCAAGTAATATTGTTGCCAAGCTATTCGGATTCGCACCCAAAGCATATTTCAGTGCTGATTCCGGTGCAGCACAGGCACCTGCAGTGGCATTCTAGTCCATCGTTTCGCGCTTTCATATGAAACAATCTGCACTGATGCTCATCATGCTTCTTTCGCTGATAGGCACGGCAGCTTTTGCCTACCAGTCTCCTGGTGCAGCGTCGGGCTATGTGAACGATTTTGCAGGAATGCTCTCGACCGAAGAGAAGACGACACTTGAATCAACGCTGACAGACTTTCATGCACAATATGGCGGCGAGGTGGTCGTCGCGACGGTGAATGATATCGGTGGAGATGCGATCGAAAATTATGCTAATACATTATTTCGCGAGTGGGGAATAGGAAATAAGGACAAGAACAATGGCGTACTGCTCCTCATCTCCAAGAATGACCGCAAGTTGCGCATTGAGGTCGGCTACGGATATGAGGGCGAGCTCACTGATGCGCGTTCGTCGGAGATCATCAGAAATACCATCACTCCGTATTTTAAACAGGAAGCGTATGGACTGGGAATTCTCTCGGGAGTACACGATATTCTGGTCGTGATCGGGGTACCGGGGGAAGTGACGGCGAGCACTGTGCCGGTGAAGAAAACCTTACCGTTCGATCCGGCAAGCATTGCATTTCTGGGCTTCGTGATCATTCCTTGGGTATCAAGTATTCTTGCGCGCTCAAAGTCATGGTGGCTCGGAGGTGTTGTCGGAGGACTACTCGGAGGAGTGGTGATGCTCGCAGTCGGATTCGTTGCGATATCTTTTATCACAACCGGAGTGCTTGTCTTGTTCGGTCTCTTGCTTGATTTCTTCGTATCACGTTCGTATACGCAAAGTATTGGAAATGGGTCGCGTCCGCCATGGTGGTCGGGTGGTACATGGGGCGGCGGAGGTGGTGGAGGATTCTCTGGAGGAGGAGGGTTCGGTGGATTTGGTGGCGGGAGTTCAGGCGGCGGCGGATCAAGCGGCAGCTGGTAGTGGGACTTTCATAAAACGCAGACTTCTTCGTTAACTGATCAGCACTGAGCGCATCGAGATACTCCCATGAGTGATGCCTTCTATGGGGAATGTCGCTTCCTCGTCGTCTTGTTGTTGAGCAAGCGTGTACAAGAGCGGCCAGTAATGATCCGGAGTAGGGACTGCCAGTCCCGCTGCGCTTCCCAGTTTTTCATATCCGATCAATTGCTCATGCCCGCGAGTTTCGATGAGCTCCCTTGCAACGCCATCGAACTCTTGCGCCCAGTCAAAGTTTTTTGCATTCGGATCAAAGTCTATTCTGCGCAGATTGTGCACGACATTGCCGCTTCCCATGATGAGTACTCCGCGCTTACGCAGTAGCCCGAGCTCTTTTGCGAGCACATAGTGTTCTTTGGCACTCTTCATCACATCGAGACTGAGTTGATAGACAGGGATGTTTGCCTTCGGGTACATGCGCATCAGCACTATCCAGGCACCATGATCAAGACCCCAGCGGGTATCAGCGGCAACTGTCTCTTTTTTGATGGCTTCCTGTGTTTGTTTCGCGAACTTGGGACTTCCTGGTACAGGATATGAAAGACGATACAGTTCTTCCGGAAAACCATAAAAATCATGAATGGTCTTAGGGAATTCGTTGGTGTGAACGAATGTCCCTTCGGTTAGCCAGTGAGCCGAAATGACCAGTATTGCTTTGGGTTCCGTGAGTGTTTTTCCGAGCCCTTCCCACCCTCGGGTGAAATCATTATCCTCGATACCATTCATTGGCGAACCGTGCCCGACAAATAGTGTCGGCATGAGCTCGGTGCGTTCCGCGCTTTTGTGCTCGTCCAAGAGGGTGCGCAAGGTCATGTCCTATTCTCGCTCTTTTCTCCAGACGGCGTCAATCAGGTACTTTGCGGTGGATAACTCCTGCTTGCGATGCGATATGCGGTATATAATAGAAGTGATGGTTCGCACATTACGCGCTGCGTGTTTCTCCTCAGAATTTTGTCCGAGGCAAACAGGACGTAGTGTGTGAAATCCATCCCAATGGTTTCTCCCGCACTACGAAAAGACGGACGGTAAGATCCCATACTTGACGATGTATGCATGACGGAAAAAACGGCATGAGCGCAAAGTGAAGTTCATCTTTCGTATCGACACACGTTGAACCATCCTTGTAACTACAGTCACAAGAGAGAAGGACGGTGAAGAGATACTTTATGGGATTCGTAAATCAAAGGTTTGGTGAAAAAAAGTTTGAGAGCAAAAGCAGCGATGCAAAAAACATCGTTTTCCAAAAGAAAAGCTCTGTAGACATTTCAATTCGAAATGCATGCTCATCGAAGGATGACACTGAACAAATAGAAAATGCCGCGTTTTGCAAAACGCGGCATTTTCTATTTTGCAGTCGAAAAAAGCGCGCGCACCCGAGGGGTGCGCGCGTGGTTCAGAAGATCGCTTGAGCGAGGATGAAGATGATGATCATGTACGAAGCAAGCTTCAGAGCACTCTTTCCTTTCTGCGAACTCACGACGTAGCAATCGAGATTCTCGCGGACGAACCACACGAGGAGGACATGGCTCACCACTGTAGCGAGCCTGGCTATGGAGTGAAGGCCGATGAAGTGCAGTAGCACCGCAGCGAAAGTGAGTCCTACGAGGACGAGCAGTTGATCGCGCCAGATCGTGAAACGCTGCACGTAGCGTTTTCCCGCAAGCTCGCGCGCAAGCAATCGCTCTCCATAGACCAGACCCATCATGACAAGCGCGAGGCCTATCAATTGCATGAGCGTACCCAGCATGACTATTCTCCTGTGAAGTTGCGAATCCGAACTTTAACTTAACAAGTACGCGCGTTCTGTCAATCCGCACCTCTTTAACGTTGTTTTTCGTATATAATAGCAATTATGAGTAAGTATAGACTCTATATAGGTATCTTCATTGGCCTTGCTATAGGCATCTTGGGAAGCAATGTATATGCCACGTATCTCCAGGTGTCTCCGCTTGGCGTACCTGCGCTGCGTGAAGAAACCACAAACTATCGCCTCATCGACCCGCTCTTGGCATGCAATTCGCGCGAAGCGACCACCGGACGCTATAAAGAGCTCGATGACACCCTTAAAAAGGTCGTTACTGACGATATCGGTAAAAACAAAGCAGGCAGTGTCTCTGTCTATTTCCAGGAATACCCGAGCGGCCGCTGGGTCGGCCTTGATCAGGACCATAGGTATAATCCCGCAAGTCTTCTCAAGATCGTGCTGATGATCTCATATCTGAAGGATGAAGAACTTCATCCCGGATCGCTCCAAAAGAAATACACATTCACTCCTGAGCTGCAGCAGCTCAATAATAGTATTCCGTTCGATTCGAGTACCTCACTCAAGGTGGCAAAAGATTATACTGCCGAAGAACTTATACGCTCCATGATCGTCGATTCAGATAATGGCGCGAAGGATATCCTCTTGGATAGAGCGAATTCGGCTACCCTCGACCAGGTCTACAAAGACCTTAAAATACCGGCACCTGAGGATAATGGTCCGGCTTACACTATCTCACCCAAGGAATATTCGCTTTTCTTCAGGATTCTCTATAATGCGACCTACCTTAATCGCTCCAATTCTGAAAAAGCCATGAATTACCTTGCTAAAGCCACCTATGCTGATGGTCTGGTGGCAGGAGTCCCGGCGAGTACTACCGTTGCCCACAAATACGGGGAGCACGTAAATGCTACTGAAAAAGGTGAAATATCCTCAGTCGAACTGCATGATTGCGGTATCGTGTATGGCCCAAATCTTCCGTATTTCATCTGTGTCATGACTTCCGGGCCCACAATTTCCGGTCTTGAATCAACGATTCAGGATATTTCAGCGGCAGTATATCGATCCCTCGATACCAATCAATAGAAAATATAGCCCTTAAACAAAGGATATATTCAGTACTTCACTCCTTTTTAGTGTCGAAATCACCAAAACATACTTGGGTGAATTCGTATTCATGAAAATATTTGGACGAGACAGTAATTCCCACTTTTCCACAGCCTATCCACAGGATTACAAAGCGGGTCAAATTTGACTTTCCACAGGGCTTTGAGTAGTATTCGCACTAAGCAATTCCAAATAGATTTTACTTTACGCCGTGGGAGGATCAGGGGCGTTAGTATAAATTGTTTAAAAAACAAGAAAAGTAAGGAAAAGCAAAAACGATATAACACATATTATGACTCGATCACTAAAGAAAGGACCATACGTTTACGAAAGATTACTCAAAAAAATTGAGGGTAAGAAACCTGATCAGGCTGGGGTCATCAAGACCTGGGCTCGCGATTCACAGATCTCGCCTGAAATGCTTGGACACACCTTTGGTGTGCACAACGGCAAGGATTTCATTGAAGTAAAAGTCACTGAAGATATGATCGGCCATCGTTTGGGCGAGTTTTCACTTACCCGCAAGTTCTACCGCCACGGAGGAAAGATGCAGAAAGATCTTGAGCAAAAACAGAAACAGGCTGAGATCGATGCAGCAAAGAGCGCTAAGTCTGCTACTGACAGCGCGAAAAAGTAAGAAAGTAAGAATCATAAACCTAAATCACCATGCAAGTTACAGCAAAATTATCTGGATATCGTCAGGCACCACGCAAGGTTAGACTCGTTGCCGGCCTTGTGCGCGGCAAGTCGGTCGAGAGCGCGATCGTCGAACTCAATCACCGTGCAAAGCGCGCTGCTCCGATATTCGTAAAGCTCATCCAGTCAGCTGTGGCAAATGCGAAAGCACAAGGCATGGACGTGAAGACACTGGTCATCAGTGAGCTTCGTGTCGACAAGGGACCGGTCCTGAAGCGTTCACGCCCTCGTGCACAGGGTCGCGCTTTCCCAATCCACAAGCACACTAGCCATATCATGGTTTCGCTTAGTGAGAAGGGCGCGGAGAAAGCTGTAGCATCAAAGACTTCCAAGACTGCTAAGACCGATATGACCGATAAGGCTTCCGAGGAGAAAGTAGAAAAAGTGGTTGCCGAGAAAGTAACAAAAACCGCTGCCAAGAAGACTGTTGCGAAAGCAAAGAAATAAACAGAAATAATTATTTTCAAACGTAAACCCATCTTATGTCACATCATGTCCATCCATATGCACACCGACTAGGCACTCTCCGTGATTGGAAGAGCCGCTGGTTTGCCGACAACGGCCAGTATCAGGAATACCTGAAGGGTGACACCATGCTCCGCGGATTTCTGGAGAAGCGCCTGCGTGGTATGCATGTTGCCGACATCGAGATGGAGCGCAACGACAAGATGTGGAAGGTCGTCGTGAAGAGCGCCCGCCCGGGTCTCATCATCGGACGCTCAGGAGAGGGCGCCGTCAAACTCAAGAATGACGTGATGAGTCGCCTCGCACGCTGGAAGATCAAGACTCCGAAAGAATTTCGTATTGAAATAGAGGAAGTCCGCAATCCTGAATCGAGTGCTCCGATCGTCGGACAGATGGTCGCTGAAGGACTTGAGAAGCGCATGCCGTTCAAGCGTGTGATGAAGCAGATGCTCGAGAAGGTGATGGCGAACCGCGACGTGAAGGGTGCGCGCATCGAAGTCTCCGGACGCCTTGGCGGTGCAGATATGTCACGCAAAGAACACGTGAAGGCAGGCAATATTCCACTACAGACCATCCGCGCTGATGTTGATTTTGCACGTGAGAAGGCTTACCTTCCGTACGGTGTGATCGGTATCCAGGTATGGATTTACAAGGGTGAGGTGTTCGCAGAAAAGGCAAAGGTTGCCAAGGATGCCCCTCGCACAGCAGCGCCGCATGCGGCTCGTGCATAATTCCGAAATAGGCTTATGTTATTCCCAAAGAAAGTAAAACATCGCAAGTGGCAGTCCGACCGCTGGAACGTCAAGAAGAAGCGCGTTGAATCACGCGGCACTACACTCGCATACGGTTCATACGGACTCAAGGCGGAGACCGCAGATCGCATCACTTCCAATCAGATCGAAGCAGCTCGCCGTGTGCTCTCACGCAATGTCGGCAAGACCGGCCGTGTATGGATCCGCGTGTTCCCTGACAGACCGTTCACTCGTAAGGGTGCTGAGGTGCCGATGGGTAAAGGTAAGGGAGATCCCGCAGGTTATGTTGCAGAAGTACTTCCCGGACGCATTATCTTTGAGATCGACGGATGCACCGCAGCAGTTGCCAAGGAGGCAATTCGCAAAGCAGGTTCAAAGGTCTCGGTGCGCAGTCGACTTGTCTCACGTGATGCATAATGTCCATCAAATACAGATATGAAAAACAACGAAATCAAAAAACTTTCTGACAAAGAACTCATCAAGATGCTCGATGAGAAGCGTAAGGCAGTTCGCCAGTTCCGCTTCGATGTCACCGGCAGCAAGGTGAAGAACTTGAAGGAGGGAGGAAACATCAAAAAGGATGTTGCGCGCATATTAACCGAGCTTACGACCCGTGACGCAAACTAATCCACTCACCATGAATAAGATAGAACAAAAACCAGAGGTTGTGGCAACAAAGAAGCAGTCATTCATCGGCATCGTAGTGTCGGATAAGATGGACAAGACACGTGTTGTGCTTGTCACCCGCTTCGAGCAGCACCCTAAGTACAAGAAATACATCAAGCGACACAAGCGCTACAAGGTGCACGATGCAAAGAATGAATTCCATGTCGGAGACCGTGTCCGCATCGAAGCATGCGCGCCGCTTTCGAAGCACAAAGCATTTACCGCACTTGAGAAACTTGGTACTCAGGACGTTACTCAATACCTGCGTACGCGCGGAATGGAATAGCGTTAACGAAATACTTATATGATTCAACCACGCACAATAGTAAAGATCGCAGATAACTCCGGAGGAAAAGTCGGACGTATCTTCAAGGTGATCGGCGGATCGAAGAAACGCTATGCCACTCTCGGTGACATCGTAGTGCTTTCGGTGCAGGTCGCAGAACCCCGCAAAGCGGTGAAGAAGGGCGATGTCTGCCGCGCGATCCTCGTTCGCCAGGCACAGGCATTCCGTCGCAAAGACGGTTCGTACATTCGCTTCGATGAGAACGCAGTCGTCCTGATCGATGCAAAGAATGAGCCGCGCGCAGGTCGCGTATTCGGTCCTATTCCTCGCGAGATCGCTGAGAAAGGTTATCAGAAGATCATCTCCCTCGCACCAGAGGTCGTCTAATTCAACTGCTAACCACAAAACATATGCATATTAAAAAAGGAGATGATGTTGTTGTGCTCTCAGGAGCAGACAAAGGAAAAAAAGGAAAAGTCGCGCATGTCATGCCGAAGAAAGGTACAGCGGTCGTTGAAGGCATCAACATGAAGAAGAAGCATCAGAAGCCTCGCCAGGAAGGAAAGAAAGGTCAGACCATTGAAGTATCACTACCGATGCGTGTGTCCAAGCTGAAAGTGGTGAAATAAAGATAGTAACGATAAACAGAAATTTTATGAACGTCCCAACCATTAAAGAAAAATTGAAGCTCGCGTACCCGAAACTCAAAGAGAAGTACGGATACAAGAACGCAATGCAGGCACCCAAGATCGAGAAGATCTTGATCTCCGTAGGCACGGGCAAAATGTCACGAGCCGACAAGAAGCGACAAGAGTTCGTGGTATCGCGCCTCGCGATCATCACTGGGCAGAAGCCTTCTGCGCGACCTGCGAAGAAATCTATCGCTTCATTCAAATTGCGCGAAGGGGAGATCATCGGACAGCTCGTCACACTGCGCGGAGCTCGCATGATGGGATTCCTCGATAAGTTCATCAACATCGCAATTCCACGTACCAAGGACTTCCGCGGATTCTCTGCAAGATCTATCGATGCGATGGGTAATTACTCTATCGGTATCAAGGAGCACACCATCTTTCCTGAGACTGCGGACGAAGACCTCAAAGACGTATTTCCTATGGCGGTCACTATCGTGCTTTCGACCAACAAGAAAGAAGAGTCGAAGGACCTTCTTGAGATGCTTGGTTTCCCATTCAGGGATACTGCCGATGAGAACAAGAAGAAGCGCGAGCGCTCACGCGGCGGAAAAGGAGGCAAACGCAAATAGTTTTACGGTATATATAATCAAAAAAATCGTCAGCCTGACGATTTTTTTGATGAGTATGAATATTTGACGAAATACGATAAATGATGTAGTTTAAAAAACGGATTCTGCTCATCAACACACTGAAAGAGGACACTATGGAAGTCATTCCTGACAATGTGCCCTCAAAAGAGGGCAGACGAGGGTCTGGCGAACGTCGCCAAGCTATTCGTGAAGGTGAACGTCGCACAGAACGTATCGAACGACGGCATGAGTTCAAGAAACGCAAGGCAGTCGCACTCTTGCATCAGGGACGTCTCAACCGGGCTGCGGATGTGGTCAAGACGACCAAGCTGGTTGAACCCGCGTGGCTCATCTTTACTGCAATGCTTTCGGCGATGGCAAGTCAGAAAAGCATGGGCGACGCCGGTCCAGGGTTCATCGTGGCGCTATTCTTTCACGAAATGGGGCACTACCTCCAGACCAAAAAAGAAGGATACCGCCCGCAGATGTTCTGGTTCGTCCCGCTCCTCGGAGCCGTGATGAGCTTGCCTAAAATGAAAGAGCGCATACATGTTGCGCGTATCGCGTACGCCGGGCCGCTTGCCGGACTTGTGTTCACGATCGCGATGACTATCGTCTGGTTCTCGCTCCTGTTTGTCAGCCTTCCACCACAATTGAAGGGTCTCGACCAGCAGGTATTCATGACGGCACTCGCATCACTGATACTGAATATGTTCAACCTCATTCCGATAGCACCACTCGACGGTGGGCGGATCACTTCGGCAATGAGCGGCAGATGGCCCGAACGCATGCGTGTACTCGGGGTAGCGCTACTCCTCACAATGACTGCTCTTACTCCAAGCGCGACCATGATGGTGGTATGGATACTCGTGATAGGGAGCTGGTCATTCCGGAGACGCAAGACGGACGGCGCGGTTCCGATAGGGAGATTCATGGGGCTATTTGACCGGGTATTCGACGCTGTTGCGTACGGACTTCGGATTGCAGGAGAAAAAGCGGTATGTCGACTCCCATCCGAATATCAGCCGTACCGATTCTGGCGGTTCTTCGTTTCGTACCTGATCATCGTAGTGGTGCTGCACCTACTGCTGCGGGCGACGTATGTCTCGCTTGGCGAACTCGACCGTGAGAGTGTGTGGCAATTGCTGCGGGGTGTATGGACACTGTTCTGGGAGAAGAAATTCTCCATCCTTGGTGAGCTGATTTTCACCGGTTTCGGGATGTACTTTGTCCATGTGTACTACCTTCAGTGGAAGCTCCCGCATGTGTACCATCCGGTGCATGAGCAGCGTGGTAAGCGCGTCTCTCCATTTGATGCCGCAAAGATGACTAGGGCTTACCCCTTACTCGTCGGCGCGTTCGTCGTTGTCGGCGCGATCCTGTACTTTCTGTACTACTTCTTTGGGCCAACAACCATCAGTTGGTCATGAGTCTGGTACTGGCCGTCCTTCGGGGCGGCTTTTTTTTACAAAATACGTGAGTTTTACACAGTTTATCCCCAATATGCTAAATAATAAGGTTTTTTGCTTATTTTCTATTCGAATTTACAAATAACTCAGATATTCATGGATTATTTGACATTGCACCCTCCAATTGCTAGTATGTCCCCATCGTTCTCTTCAATCCGCCACTCTCCTTTTTTGGCTCTTATTCCAAGCTGTACCTCGGAATAAGGGAGAAAAAAGAAAATTGGCGTGATATTGAGAGAAACGAGCGGCATTATCATAGCCGTCTAGATATCTTATGGCAAAAAAATCAACAATCGCAAGACAACTCAATCCGAAGTTTCCGACCCGGGCAGTGAATCGCTGTTTCAAGTGCGGCCGCAGACGCGGTTACATGCGCGACTTCGATCTTTGCCGTATCTGTTTCCGTGAATTAGCAAACGAAGGGAAGATCCCGGGTATCACAAAATCATCATGGTAATCAACGATCCAATCGGCGACATGCTCATGCGCATCAGGAATGCGGGAGCAGCGAGCAAGGAAAGCACTCTTGTGCCGTTTTCTGACCTTAAGTTCCGTGTCGCAAATGTACTCATGAAGGGTGGCTATGTGACATACGTATCAAAGAAGATCCGCAAGAGCCCAAAGAGCACCATGAAGGTGCTTGAGATAGGTATTGCATACGATGCGCCAAGAAAGCCGCGCGTGAAGGGTATGGTGCGCGTCTCACGCCCATCTCGCCGTATGTATATGGGAGCAAAAGATATTCGTCCAGTGCATCAGGGTAACGGTATGATGATCCTTTCAACCCCGAAAGGTATTCTGACCGAGGTTGACGCCCGCAAAGAGCACGTCGGCGGAGAGATAATCTGTAAAGTCTGGTAAATATATGTCACGCCTTTCAAAAAAACCTATCGTAATTCCTGAGAAGACCGAGGTCACCATCACCGGCAGCTTTGTTGTGGTGAAAGGACCTCTCGGTGAACTCTCTCGCCAGTTCCCTGAGGTTGTTGCAATCAAGAAAGAGGGAAGCGAGATCACTGTCGCGGTCACCAACCCTCACCGCAACTACAAGCCGCTCGACGGCACCGTGGTAGCGCACATCAAGAATATGATCTCGGGCGTCAATAAGCCGTTCGAAAAGAAGCTCATGATCGAAGGTGTCGGCTATAAGGCTGATGCAAAAGGCACCGACCTTCACCTCGCGCTTGGATTCTCACACCCCATCGTGCTCGTCATTCCTACCGACCTCAAGGTTGTCACCGAGAAGGGCTCGATGACCATAAGTGGTATCAACAAGGAATCTGTCGGTGCATTCTCAGCAAAGGTCCGCGCACTCAAGAAACCTGAGCCTTATAAGGGTAAGGGAATCCGTTACTCGGACGAGATCGTTCGCCGCAAGCAGGGCAAGAAGAGCGCATAACGCATTTCAATAGATATATATGAACAAAATAGAACAAAAAAAATATCACCGCATGCGCAGGAGCAATCGTATCCGTGCAAAGGTTTCGGGCACAGCTTCCATCCCTCGCCTTGCAGTATTCCGCTCTGCACGTTTCATTACCGCACAGCTCATCGATGACACCAAAGGCGTTACTCTGGTTGAGGCATCAGACCTCAAGCTCACCAAGGGAACCAAGCTCGAGCGCGCAAA
>JAYTVK010000052.1:0-1707 GCA_043744595.1 Candidatus Lloydbacteria bacterium | reverse complement strand
ACCTGTCCGGTGACCCATACTTCGACCATACGCTTATATCCTTTTACTGATGCGAGGTATATTTCGGCGCGTGACGAGGTCCCATAATTTGTTCCACTATACATACCACCGATGATCGCATCGGGGTCAGGACGAGTGAACACAATATCAGAGGTATTTGCATCACTTAAGGGTGCCGCACAATTTACCGTAGTACCGGTGAACGTCGGAGCAAGCTCACTGCAGAGATTTTGTACGATATTGCCCTTGGGAAGGATCACTAACTGCTCGCACTCTTCACCGACATCTCCGCATTTCGCCGGAGAAGTAAAAGGTGTGTACTGATGATCACCATTGAGATCAGCGAAGAAAATGAACTGGCCGGGAGTGGAGCGGTCAAAATGCAGTCCGTATCCGGGAAAAATATTCGCACTCGTTTGCGTATGTTTCACACTCATCGCAGAGACCTGAGTCTGCCTGACCCACTGCGCTATCTGATGCGCATTGGTATCAAGTGTTATCCTGCTGTTCATGCCATTGTAATCTGCAAGCATCACCGAAGAAAGCACCACGAAGATAGACATCGCGACTATCAGCTCGATGATCGAAAATGCCTTCTCTCCTTCCCTCTTCATGTGATCGGATGTGTACACAAAATTGATTAGAAACTCCAACTTAATATATTGAGACTGCATGCATATGCGACGAATGTTCCCATCACCATAAATGGAGCGAATGGTATCTCGCTTTTCATTGTAAAATGCTTTCTCCGAAGGAGCAACAACGCAAGGCTCGGAAATAGCGCTATCCAGAACGAAAGAACGAGTGCAGTAACACTTCCGGCAAGACCAAGGAACCAACCGATACCAAATGCGAGCTTTGCATCTCCGAGCCCCATAGCCCTCCCCCCCGAAAGCAACCAAATGAGTGCGAACGGCAGTGCGACAAGCGGAGCAGCAATATCTATCCAACCCGGCACGCCATGCTGGAGATCGAGAAACGGTACATATGGAGCGGTAGTCATTCCATATTGGAAACGCAGAAAAAGCGAAAGTCCGGCAAGAAGCGCGAAGACAGCAGAAAAACGATCCGGTATGATCTTATGCTTCCAGTCATATACCGTGATAGCCAGGAGTAGCGACCAGATAAGCGCATCGACCCCGGCGAGGATGAGGTGTGAAAGAGACACATTCATACCAAGTAGCTCGTTCTTTGTGGCAATGACCATGAAGACGAGTCCGAGTGTCACTTCTACCAGCGGGTATTGAGCAGATATCTTTGCCCTACAATGCCCACAGCGTCCACGGAGAAGCACGTAACTCACGACAGGGACCAACTGCAGAGTGGTAAGCTTTTTTCCGCATGACAGGCATTTTGACCTTCCGGTCACCCTTGTGCCACTTCCAAAGCGATAGATGAGCACATTGAGAAAACTTCCGATCACTGCCCCAAAAATAAAAGAAAGAGCAAGGACGGTTACTGAGTACGTGTACATATGAAAAGTATACCACTCAATATGTGTTCCTTGTGGAGCGTACTGTGTAAAGGACCCACGACAATCGGGGCGGGATACTCTATGCGCTTGAGCACTCGCCCTATCACAGCGCAGAGCCGCGCAGCATGGAGCCCTTGCTTCGTCATCACTCGGTCAAAACCTAAGTGCAGACACTTGGGCTTCTCCCTCGTTCGCCGAAGTAAAACAAAGACCCCTCTCTGAAGCAGAGAGGG
>JAYTVK010000051.1:0-1714 GCA_043744595.1 Candidatus Lloydbacteria bacterium | reverse complement strand
CGCACCGTGAGGAGCGTTGCGTCGAACACTGAGGGTGCTGTCGCGAGATTCGTGGGTGAGGTGGTCGAGTAGTACACACGACTTGATGCTGCTTCGTTCGTAGACCACGATACTGATGCAGTGGTCGAGCCGGTCGGTACTGCAGAGTAGAGGGTGATCACTGGCGCGGTCACATCAGGTGCAACACTGGTGGTGAATGTACCCTGTGCCGAGTAGGTCGTGTTGGTTGAGGCGTCAGTCGCCTGAAGTACGAAGTAATAGGTCGTATTCGTTGCGAGTGCGGTGAGCGGTGCAGTGTGTGATGCAAGCAGATTGCCGTCCGTCCATGAAGCCGATGAGGTCGATACCGGCGAGGTGGTCGAGAGATATACCTTCGAGCTTGAAAGCTCATTTGTCGTCCATGAGATCGAGGCACCGGTAGAAGTGATACTTCCCACTGCAATGCTCGAAATGACCGGGGCGACAGCGTCACCGAGAGGAATAGTTACGAATGATCCCTGTGCTGATGATGAAGTGTTGTTCGCTGCATCGGTGGCCCGGATCACATAGTAGTATGTGGTGCCCGGGATGAGTCCGACGAGCTGCACGCCATGACTGGTCGTGGTCGCGGTGTCCGTCCATGCAGGGGTTCCATTCGTAGCTACAGGTGAGGTGGTCGAGACAAAGATCTTTGAGCTCGCACCTTCATTTGTTGTCCAGTTCACCGTCGTCGTAGTGGTGCCGATGCTCGTGACTGAGATAGCCGAGATCACGGGTGCGGTGGTGTCGATGACCGGGAGAGTCGAAGTTCCTATGCCAGGTACTTTCACACAGTTCTGGGGAATATTCTGGTCGAGGACCCAGCGTCCCCAGCCAAAGCGATGACCTGGACGTCCCCATTTCCAATGGTGATGTTCCTTAATAAACTTTTTGCATGCCTTAAGTGTGTTGGCGTTGTTGTCATGATTGCCGTCATTGTCTTCGTCACTTTCAACGGTCTTGCCACCGACGTGGCTCGTACGTTTGAGTTCAGAAAGCTGACTACTGAGCTCGGCGATCTGCAATTTTACCTGCTGGATCTGCGCGGTGGTCGAAGCGTCGACAACCACAGTCTTGTGTTTGTTTTCACTATTGCCTTTGTTTCCTTTTTGCCCCTCGTTTTCACGGGCAGAAGCGGTCGTGCCACTCAAAAGGAGAGCGAGTGCGAAACCAATGATAATTGTTTTTTTCATAATCTGAAAATAGTCGAGATAAGTTACTAATGGATAGTGTACGAAGTGATGACTCATAAGGTCGTCAATTCTTACACTTGTAAACGTGTCGAAAGATTGTGCGATCAGGGTATCACCCGTATAGCTCTTCCGGCTACTAGAAAAACAACCAGGAAGCCAAGATGTGACGAGTTATACCACGGATTTGTCAGCTGTCAGTAGTAAAAATACCCATATTTATAGGTATTTTAGAGCATTCTGATTTGGATGCACCACACCACACATTTTGTGCTTCACAATACATACAAAACAGCACCGCTCGACTAGTTTAAGCTCACTATGTCACCATATAAAACAGATAAAACAAGTGCGTTAAGCCTCTTCCTCGTTTTCTTTTTCGCATTTCCTTTGACCTCGCTCGCCTCCACCGACATCTCCTCCTCCATCGCCACGGACACCACCTGGCACAAGGCAGACAGTCCATTCTTCATCTCCACTTCTATTGCCATCCTCCCGGGCGCAAC
>JAYTVK010000050.1:0-5545 GCA_043744595.1 Candidatus Lloydbacteria bacterium | reverse complement strand
ACTCTCAGCTATCCCGACAAGACCTGTGCTGAAATATCAGTATTCAAAGAGAGTAATGGGACCACCACTATCGTTTCCAATGGTTACAATATCTGCGGAGCGGCGAATCTGAGCAATCCGCGCAGGACACAGCGCACGATCCAGGTCCAAGGCAACTTCTAAAAGAAGAGCCCATTTTGGGCGCATTGCTCGTCCTTCCTTTGACGAATCGAGTCGTCGTAGAAGACTACGTCTTCTCGATATCGTCGCAGTCCAGGACTTCGCACTGCATCCCAAAATGAGCTCTTCGTGCAACACGAAGGTTTTGCCGCCTCGGACTTCATCTCAAACTGAAACTTTTCTCCACCTCTCAAAATGAGGTATTTTGGTATAATCTCCACATGGCAAAAACCGCTAAACCAGAGGCACCAAAAAACCTTGCAGAAAGGGCTAAAAAGCTCCAGGAACTACTTTCCTACCACGGACACAGGTATTACGTACTCGATCAGCCTGAGATATCAGATGAGGCGTATGACGCGCTGATGCAGGAGTTACTTGCGCTTGAGAGTGAGTACCCGGCACTTCTTCTCCCTGATTCGCCGACACAGCGCGTGGGAGGAAAGATACTCGAAAAATTCGATAAGATCACTCATCTGGTACCCCAATGGTCGTTCGATAACGTATTCGACGAAGAAGAATTCAAACAGTTCGATGAACGAGTGAAGAAAGCCGTCAGTAAAACCGAGGAGTATGTCTGCGAGCTCAAGATAGACGGCTTCAAGATAGTGCTGACATACAAGAAGGGACTTCTCGTTTCTGCGGGTACCCGCGGTGACGGCACTGTTGGCGAGAATGTCACCGAGAATATCCGCACTATTCGTTCGATACCGCTGCGACTGACAAAGCCTGTCGACTGCATTGTCGAAGGTGAGATATGGCTTCCGAAGAATGAGTTCGCGCGTATCAATAAAGAACGCGAGAAGCATGGTGAGCCGGTGTTCGCAAATCCGCGTAACGCCGCAGCGGGAAGCGTGCGTCAGCTTGATACTGCGGAGGTAGCAAAGCGTAAGCTCGATTGTTTCGTCTATGACATTGCGCGCATTGAAGGAGGAGAACCTCGAACACAATTCATAGAGCTCGCACTCTTGGAAGAGCTCGGATTTCATGTGAATCCTCACCGCAAATTGTGTACGGATGTTGCAGAGGTAGTGTCCTATTGGGAAAGCTGGACTCCAAAGCGCGACAAGGAGCCGTACCTTATCGATGGCGTAGTGATAAAAGTGAATGATCGCAAGAGTCAGGAACGTCTTGGATATACCGCAAAATCCCCGCGTTTTGGAGTTGCGTATAAATTCCCGGCCGAAGAAGCTACCACGCTCGTCGAAGATATCCAGCTCCAGGTTGGACGCACCGGAGTGGTGACTCCGGTCGCGCATCTGCGTCCTGTACGTATCGCCGGCTCGCTTGTATCGCGCGCAACACTCCATAATGAAGACCAAATTGCCCGGCTTGATGTGCGCATCGGTGATACGGTCATTCTGCGCAAAGCCGGTGACGTGATCCCTGAGGTACTCCGTGTGCTTACTGATCTGCGCACGGGCAAAGAAAAGAAGTATAAGTTCCCGGAATATGTCGAAGCATGCGGAGGGCCCATCGAGCGCATTCCCGGTATGACGGCATACCGTTGTGTGGATAAGAACTCATTCACTCAATTGAGCAGACGCATGGCATACTTCACTTCAAAAGGCGCGCTCAATATCGAAGGACTTGGTCCGAAGATAGTAGAGGCGCTGATGAAAGCAGGACTCGTCTCTTCTCCCGATGATTTTTTCACTCTGAAGAAAGGCGACCTGGAGGATCTGGAAGGTTTTGCTGAAAAGTCGGCGGACAATCTCCTTGCCTCAATCGATGACCGCAGGGAGGTAACACTTGCACGGTTTCTTACTGCACTCTCCATCGAGCATGTCGGCGAAGAGACAGCGCTTGATATTGGCAATGCACTCGGAACTATCGAGAGGGTCATGAGTGCGACCGAGGCAGAGCTCACCGAAATAGACGGAGTGGGGGAGATAGTCGCGCACTCACTCGCGTCATGGATGAAAAATTCCGAGCATAAAGCGATGCTCAAGCGGTTACTCAAACAGGTGACCGTACGTGAAGTGAAAAAGACCGCCGCAACACATTCTCCGTTCACCGGAAAGACCGTCGTTTTGACCGGGGGGCTCACAAATATGACCCGCGATGAAGCAAAAGCCAAGATTCGTGAGAGGGGAGGCAAAGTTTCGAGCTCAGTATCAAAAGAGACCGACTATGTGGTGGCGGGCATTGACGCCGGTTCAAAGCTCGATAATGCCAAGAAACTAGGGGTTACCGTGCTCTCTGAAGCGGAGTTTTTAAAGATGTTGAGATGATTTTTTCGTCTTTGCATCTGCATGAAACACATAGTAGGATGCATATATGTCAAAGCTACAGCGTAACGATATCGACAACCTGGCGACGCTTGCGCGCATCGCTCTTACCGATAAGGAAAAGACCGACCTACTCCCGACTCTCGATAGCATCATTGGCTTGGTTTCTGAGATCAGTGAGGTGGTGACCGAGGATCGTCCGTCAAAAGCAGGAGCGGTAAAGAACGTCCTGCGTGACGATATGCTCACCCATACCGGTGGGGAGTTTAGTGATGCTATCCTTACCAATGCACCGGATACGGAAGACGGCTATCTTAAAGTAAAACAGATCTTCTGATCTTCTAAGTATGACCATCACACTTGAGACACTCACGATAGCTTCCGCGCATGCCGCTATGAAAAAAGGGGAGTACAGTCCACTTGAACTTGCGAATGCCTTTCTTGCCGAAGCAAAGAAAAGTAATTCTGATATCAATGCGTATCTGGAATTCTATGATGACATAGAAGCGCAGGCCAAAGTTGCAGACGGACTGTTCGCATCGGGCAAGGCGGGTTTGCTGACGGGCATTCCTGTTGCAGTAAAAGATAATATTCTGGTAAAAGGGAAGATCGCCTCGGGTGCATCAAAAATCCTCGCAAACCATGTCGCGACCTACGATGCGACCGTGATAGAAAAACTCAAAGCACAAGGCGCAATACTCTTAGGGCGAACAAATATGGACGAGTTCGCAATGGGAAGCACGACCGAGAACTCGGCCTTTGGTGTAACCAAGAATCCTTGCGACACTTCGCGTGTCGCCGGAGGCACCTCAGGCGGCTCGGCAGCGGCAGTTGCGATGAGGGGTGCACTCGTGGCGCTTGGCTCTGATACCGGAGGCTCTGTGCGTCTTCCCGCCTCATTTTGCGGACTTGTGGGACTCAAGCCGACCTATGGAGCGGTCTCGCGTTATGGACTCATGGCGACCGCCTCCTCACTCGATCAGATAGGCACCCTCGCTCATTCAGTGACCGAAGCGCGTGAGTTATTCCTTGCGATCAAGGGACATGACCCGCTCGACAGCACTTCGATGTCTGACGAGCTGACCAAATCAAGTCCGGTCAAAACCAAATTACGCATCGGTGTACCGCGTAAATTTGTCGATGTCGACGGCCTGGACAAAGAAGTCCGCGATGCATTCGAAGCAACGCTCGAGGGATTCAAAAAAGCCGGACACGAAGTGATGGATATCGATCTCCCATATCTGAAGTACGCGCTCCCGGTCTACTACATCATCAATCCGGCGGAGATATCTGCGAATCTCGCACGCTACGACGGTATCCGCTACGGATACTCGGAAGGGGACAACCTGCATGATGTCTATTTCAATTCACGTGGTGTCGGATTCGGAGAAGAAGTAAAGCGTCGCATCCTCCTTGGTACATATATTCTGTCCGCAGGATATTATGATGCGTATTACAATAAAGCCAACAGTCTTCGCGAGATCATTCGTGAGGATCTCGCAAAAGTATTCTCGGATGTCGACGTTATTGCTACGCCGACCGCGCCGACGAGCGCATATAAGATAGGCGAGAGATCAAGTGATCCCTTGGCAATGTACCTCGGAGACATCTTCACCGTTACGGCAAATGTCGCAGGACTCCCGGCACTCTCCGTGCCGATGGGAAAAAACGAGCTCCCGCTCGGTATGCAGCTGATGGGTAATGCATGCCAGGAAGAGACCTTATTTCAGGCAGGTAGTATTGTTGAAACAATATGGCAGCACCAGTAGAAAAAAAACCCGGAGGCGGACTCCCCAAAAAGCCTTTCGCTGCAGCAGCACCTCCGCGACCTGCCGAGAATGTGATCCTTGAGATCGTACTCGTGCTTCTCCTCATCATGTTCATTTTGTCGTTCGTCGGGTCACTGTCCTTCAGTGGCGGCGATATACTCGGGTCTGTCGGCAATTTCTTTGCAAAAGTCCTGGCATTTCTCAAGACCGTCTCAGCGATCGTCACTATGGTAGCGGTCGTGGTCAGTGCGTATTCGTTCTTTATGATCCAGGAGATAGTCCACGAAGAAAATAAAAAACTTGGACTAACAATGACTTGGGAGAGCGAGAAGAAGCAAAAGAATAAACGCTGGGAGCGCGTTGAAGAACACATGACCTCCCTCAATCCTTCCGACTGGAAGATAGCTATTCTTGAAGCAGACAATATTCTCGATGAGGCAACCAAGCGCATGGGCTTCAGTGGTGCGACCCTCGGAGAGCGCTTGCGGGTGATCCCGCATGCCGACTTCCCATATCTCGAAGAAGCATGGCAGGCGCATAAATTCAGAAATGCATTGGCACACAAAGGGACTGACTTCCCGCTCACCAGAAGTGATGCAGAAAGAATCATCAACATCTACCATCGCATTTTTACAGGCCTCGGATATTTGTAATATCACCCACCATGAATAGTAAAACAGTAAAGGTAGTCGTGCTCGCTGTCGGCGTATGTATCGGCTATTTCATTGCACAAGGTCATACTGCGGTTGCGCCAACGGTGGCAGGAACCGCGTCAGTTGCAAGTAGTACCAAGATACCCGAGGTGAAGGAATTCTCACTTAAGGTGGCTGACCGCAAGCTGGTTGAAGGCAAGGGTGACATCGAAGTGCGTGAAGGGGATGTGGTAAACATCATGATAGTAGTGAATGAAGACGAAGAGCTTCATCTGCACGGATATGACAAAGCCGTTGATCTTACCAAAGATGCCACCGGGACCCTTACGTTTATCGCCAGTATTACCGGCAGATTCCCGTTCGAGCTTGAGCACTCGAAGACCGAGCTTGGCGCGGTGTCGGTGCTGCCGAGGTAGGGTCGGTTGCCGTTTCTCGATTTTTTGGTATTATGCCAACATTGTCTCAAGGTGACAGTTTGTCGACGCAGCTGTTTTGGTTATCAGTTGGCGAGATATATGAGAAAACAGTGGTTGCAGTAAATGTGTATATTGTCGACGTAGCTCAGTTGGTTAGAGCGCGGGACTCATAAGCCCGAGGTCGGAGGATCGTTCCCTCCCGTCGACACCATCCGATTTTATGCTAGAATCGGTAAGTCCAATTTGCGATGGTAGCTCAATTGGTTAGAGCACCCGCCTGTCACGTGGGAGGTTGCGGGTTCGAGTCCCGTCCGTCGCGC
>JAYTVK010000049.1:0-5784 GCA_043744595.1 Candidatus Lloydbacteria bacterium | reverse complement strand
ATTAAGGTCTTATTATTTATAGTGCCCCCAGCAGGGCTCGAACCTGCGACCGTTAGCTTAAAAGGCTACTGCTCTACCAGCTGAGCTATAGGGGCGTATTTCTAACAATCCCTCATCTCTTTCCCTGTGAGCTATCTTCTGTTATCAACCAAAACAGCTATAGGGGCATTATTAGATTGTCTAGATATCTTACTACTTCTGAACCTCACTCTGGTACCTATCAAAATAACTATTTCAAAAAGTCTTTGAAACAAAGGGATAGTAACACAAAGTGGTTATTTTTTAAAGGGTTTTGGGATGTGGGTGGATATGTGTGGTACGGGAAATAGTGAAAGCACCTGCTCTGTAGTACCATCATTTCATGATCAAAGAAGGGAACCAACCCAGGCAGATATATATACTTCTTCACAATATAAGGAGTGCACATAATGTTGGGTCGATATTCCGCACCGCAGACGCACTCGCTGTTTCGGGGATATTTCTCTCCGGCTATACTCCGATCCCTATCGATAAATTTGGCAGACCGGTTAAGGAAATAGCCAAAACTGCGCTTGGCGCGGAGGTGACTATTCCTTGGGAATATGCAAAAAAGCCGGACGGTTTTCTTAAGCGCATGAAAGAAACACGCGTAGAAATAATTGGAATAGAACAGGATGATCGGGCGATAGACTACAAGAACTATCAGGAAAAGAATACGGAGTACCCGGTGCTGATAGTGGTTGGTAATGAGGTGAGAGGAATGTCGAAGGGACTCAGGGATAAGTGCGATACCCTGGTTGAAATACCCATGTACGGAAAGAAGGAGTCACTCAACGTGAGTGTCGCCTTTGGAGTGGCATTGTTCAGACTGTTTGATCGCTAAGCCGACAAAGGCGCTACTTATTCAGACGTGCTAGTTCCTCACGTGCTACCTCCCGATCATCCCAAGCGAGTTTTGTTCCGTTCGGACCCATAATATAGGGGTCAGTGCCTTTTCCTGTGATGAGGACTGCAGAGTTCTTTGTCTCTTTTGCCAGAGCAAGTGCGCGTGCGATGGCCTCACGTCGGTCAAGAATTATCTCAGGTTTCATGGTCTTCATTCCGGCAGCGATCTCCTCGAGAATACTGCGAGGATCTTCGTCATACGGGTCTTCGTTGGTAAGTATTACCTTTGCGCAATGCGCTTCAGCGATCGCGCCCATGACCGGACGTTTCCATTTGTCTCGTCCTCCTCCGGTATTGCCGAGTACGCAAATATTCTGATGACTCTTATACGCAATATATACTGCCTCAAGTGAATCCGGAGTATGTGCATAGTCGACGATCACCGGGAATGATCTACCGTCATCGACTCGCTCCATCCTGCCCTCGATCAGTCGCGTCTTCTCTATTCCGAGCACAATGGCATCGAGCGGGACACCGAGGGCGTCGGCGCAGGCTGCTGCGGCGATGATGTTGTATGCATTGAAGACTCCCGGTAGCGGTGATGATACTTTTTTCCCTTTGAACATGAGCTCGATTCCGGAGTCGTCCGCACGTATGAGCTCGACATCGGTTTGTGAGTAGGGAAGCGGAGTCACATTTGCTGTTGCAAGGAACAGTGCACCCTCCTTGTCGTCGTTGTTGGCGACCATCAGACGTCTTGGCTTCGATGAGTGTGCAAGTGTTCGGGCAATAGAGAGCTTCGCATCACGGTATGCCTCATATGAGCCATGTGACTCAATGTGCTCGGGGGAGAGATTGGTGAAGATGAGTGCATCCATATCGACAAAGCGTTGCCTGAACTGCTTCGCTCCCTCAGAGGTCATCTCGATGACTGCGTGGGTGCAATGTGCCCCTACCGCATCACTGAGAAATTTCTGCACAAAGAATCTTCCCGGCATGGTCATCTTTTTCAGATTACGCTTACTGTCTTCTCCTACCTTGAAACGGAGTGTGCCAAGTACTGCGGTCTTAGCACCGCTTGTCTCAAGAATATTATTGAGTATCTCTGTAGTACTGGTCTTGCCTTTTGTTCCGGTGACCCCGATAACGATGAGGTGTCGCGAAGGGAAGCGGTATATGACGGCTCCGGTAAACGCAAGAAGGAAATGATATGCAGGGAGAGCTGCCTTCAAAACAGCTGCAGGGAGGAGTCGTTTGATCAACGCTTTCATTCTGCAATCTTAACACCTCTCGATATTTTTTCTAACTACTCGCTACGGGGTCCAGTTGTAGTTGATCACAAAGTTATGCAGTTTTCCATCGGTCGGGAACACGCTCAAATAGTAGTTGAACCCAGGAGTCAGCCCACACTTAGTTGCCGATGAGGTAGTACCGAAGTTAATGACCATATTTGTCGAGCCTGGGACTGAGCCGCCATTACCGCAAGGTGCTTTGATGCTGATATCACCAGGGAATGACGATATTGTCGCAACTACCACCGGCTGGGGCACAAAACACTGTGGGGGAGTAAAGCTCGTGTCACAAGCGACGGCGCAGGTAAGTGGAGAGCATGGACTGAGCGGCATGCCGCATATAGTCCCAACTCCGGGGTCAATCTCGCACCCGAACGGACATGTCGTGTTTGCCGGTGGGCCGCATACGGCCGGTGGTTTTGGAATAAAACATGTATCAGGGAAAAGTTGATCACAGCCTGATGTGCAATACACTGCGGGACTAGAACCACACCAAGCCGGGGTAAGCGGAGGGGTGATTGGTGCGGTTGTTACACTGACCGACCCACCGCCTGTTGGAGAGGTAAGTTTGATGAGGTGTGCATTAGTTGCCATCCTGGTGATGACTCCAACGGTGGTCGAGGAGGTACTTGCCATGTAGCTTTTTACCGTAGTCAGACTCGTTGTTGCTCCTACGCCGCTTGGTAGAATAAAACAATTTGTACTTGTTGCACCAAAACATGATTTTGTGAACCCAATAGTGGTTGTTGCTCTACCGCAGTTTTTTGCGAGATCGCATGCGATCGCGACAATGTTGAAAAATTCATTATTGTACAATCCACTCGAAACAACCGGAGTAAACGTCCCGCCTAATTTGGGGCAAACAGTCGTATTGTTGGCACATACTTTTGTTGCGAATACCTGCACACTGGTCGAGGCGCGGTACACCCTCACATCGACACCATAGAGATTTGTGTCCTCAGACACAGTGAAGTTTGTCGAGGTGGTTGCAATAGTTGTAATGATCCCTGAAACAGGAGAAATGAAGGTGACGACAGGAGGAGTAATATCTTTTGGGGTGACATCATTATCCTCAATGGTCACAATTAGTGGATTGTTCACGTTAAGTGTTACCCCTCCCGTTGGATTTGAGAGCACAACTTGGAAGTTTTCCTGGGGCTCAACGATACTGTCATCGGTAATCGGGATCGTGATGCTCAACTCCGTTGATCCTGCAGGGAAAAATAAGGTTCCAGTGACCGGGGTAAAGTCACTCGGAGCACTTGCGGTAAGGCCTGCGGTCGAATAGTCGATCGAACCTGCGAGGCCTGCCACATGACGAACCTTAATGGTGATTGCCCCTGTTCCTTCGATGATATATGCAGCTGCCCGTGAAGTACTGAACACTGCATCTCCTGTCGTCGCAGGCGGAGGAAGAGGTGGAATGAAGGATGGCGGAGCCGCTGGGGGTGGCGATGCGACCGGAGGAGTGATGGCCACAGGGAGGTATCGGCAGCAAACACCCGGTCCGCCGGGGCCACATTGTGCCGGGTCGACGATAGAGGCAATTTGCCCGACAACCTTTGGGCAAGAGGGCCCGACCTCCCAGCTGAACGTGCCGGACGTTGAAGGCCCGTATGTGCTCCCTGGAGCGGTCGAAGATGCCATAACAGTGATCTGTGCGTCATTTTTGAGGAGCTGCGGGTTCAGGGTATTAAGGAGCAGCCATGAGCCTATCGCTATCAAAACCCCAAATATTGCGTTGGTAATGCATTTCTTCGCCTCACTCTTTCCTCCAGCCGATGCCGCTGTCATGAGCCGAATACCGCAGATGACGATCATGACCACTGCAAGAATGCCGGCAATGCCAATGATGGTTACGAATATCCCATTGAGATATTGTGTGAGCGTGTAGCACCCGCCAGAAGTCAGTGTGCCTACTGGTGCCAGAAGCTTATAGCACGGAGTCGCGGCTTCGGCGGTTGGAAAAATGAATGAGAAGAGATTCATAAAAATAGTAAAATAATAATATTAACGCCCACCAAGGGTTTGGAGGGCCTTACGAATAATGTCTTGTGCGGTGACGTGTTCTTTGGCCAGGATACGAATGATCTCACGGGTGTCGCGTGGTGCGTAGCCAAGCGATTCAAGTGCATCAATGGCTTCGGTTTCTGCGTTCGATACGTCTGCTCCCTTGGTGAGTTCGCCGACCTTGTCTTTGAGTTCAAGCACGATCTTCTCAGCAAGTTTTTTCCCTATTCCCGACACCTTGGTCAAATATCCGCTGTCTCGACTTCCGATCGCGTGCGCGAGTGTCTTTACATCTGCAAGTGAAAGTACCCCAAGCGCGCTCTTGGGACCGATACCCGATATGCTGATCAGTAGGCGAAAGAGATCAAGTTCGTCGTGAGTCGAGAAACCATAGAGATCAAGCGCGTCTTCTTTGACCGCGAGGTGAGTCCATAGATGGACCTCTTCCCCGATGGTAAGTCGCGTCACAAGGTCCGGAGTGGCCGAGAGGGCATAGCCGATGCCACCCGCCTTCAAAATGAGGTTACGGTCACCCTTATAGATGACTTCACCTTCAATGTATCCGATCATATGAATAGTATACTACGGGAATGCCAGGTTGCGAGTGTTTTGGCCATGTTTTGGCTGCGACTACTTGCCTTTTTGCATCTCTTCGTGTAGCATTCGCGATTATGGCAATTACTTCATCAGCAAAACGAGCAATACGTGTTTCAGCACGCAAAGCTGTTTTCAACGCACGCCGCATGAACACCATGCGAGACGGCGTAAAGTCCCTCAAAAAAATGGCGCTCGCAAAAGATGCGAAGGGCGCAGAGAACGCCCTCTCGGCGGTATACAAGGCGATAGATAAGGCAGCGAAGCGCGGTGTGATCAAGAAGAACACTGCAGCCCGAAAGAAATCACGCATTGTCGCTTTCATGAGAAAGCAGGAAACCAAGAAAACTGAAGCAAAAGCAAAATAACAAAAAATGACCCACGGGTCATTTTTTTATTCGATTTTTTTGAGCGAAGACTACTGAGTTGCTTGAGAAGCGCTCGCGTCTATTTGGTTCTGGACCATCTCTGCCACCTCATGAGGGAGAATGTTTGATTTGATGAGATATGAACTTGCTCCGAGTGATACACCGCGCTCTATCTCATCGCGTCCACCGAGATTTGAGAGAATGATGACCGGGATAGCATTTGTCTCAGGATCCGACTTGAGTTTCTCAAGTATCTCGAATCCGCCCATGTCCGGAAGCATGATGTCGAGCAATATAAGGTGTGGCTTCTCAAGTTTTGCTTTTGCGAGGCCGTCATGTCCAGTGCCTGCGGTGATGACAGAAAATCCGCTCTCGATCAATTTTCCCGAGACCAAACTTGAGAGGAAGGCATCGTCTTCGATCGAGAGTATTTTCTTAGTTTCCATAATGTACACATAAGTATAATGGGTGCGGGGGAGAATGCAAAGAAGAGGGGAGATTATCGACCCGCTCTCTATTTATTAGCTATAACTTGTGCGAAGAAGTAAAGACTGTCCTCTGCACCATTCTCGAGATATTTCGGCACCTTAGCAAAAGGAAAAGAAAATGCAGATGGCTTTTCGAGGAGAACGCTAAAAACATAAAGATTTTTTTCA
>JAYTVK010000048.1:0-5796 GCA_043744595.1 Candidatus Lloydbacteria bacterium | reverse complement strand
CAAGTAGTACAAGTAAGATCAGCCCGAGCGCACTGCCGAGAAATATGCACATGCGCCTAAGAAAGTCGCGCTGTGAGAGCGGACGCTCCTTGCGATGCTCAAGTTTGAAGTGTGATCGTCTTTCCATGCTCTCACTATAGCAAATTCTTGTTCAAAAACTTAAAGGTTATACCTTGATCTTCTCGTTCTGCTTAATTACAGAGACGATCTTGCCATTCACCACCCAATCATCGTCAGAAAGCATGAATATCGGCTTCCATTTCTCGGTAGTCTCAGAGATGAGCGTCACCTCACCAGTCTTCTTGTCTTTTTTGTACTTCTTGAGGTTTGCAGCGCCATCGATAATAGAAAGGATGTAGTCGCCGTCATTTGCAGTATGATCTTCGAAATCCACCAGCACCAGATCACCCTCGTCGATGGTCTTGCCTTTGATGTTAGCGCGATTAAGCGATTTACCGACCGCGCGCAGTGCAAAGATACCACTCTTCTTTGGGACCATTGATTTTGGCACACGTAGATATCCTTCAATGTTCTCTTCAGCGAGGATCTCTGCAGGTCCACAGTTGGCCGAACCGACCAGTGGGATGGATACATACTCAAAGCCGAACACATTCCCCATCACCGATGAGCCCATGAAGTCCGCAGCAAGTATGCTCATCCCGCGCGGCTGGTTCTCTTCCTTCTTGATGAAGCCACCCTCTTCGAGCTTCTTCACATAGTGATGTGCGGTCGATACCGACGCGAGTTTGAAATGTTTGCGTATTTCCTCGAGTGAGGGAGCGAACATGTATTTCTTGGTATAGGATTCGATGAAATCCATTACTTCTTTTTGTTTTGGGGTGAGCATATCTTTCTATTTTAGGAGCTTTTAAATATCTATTAAGTTTCTATTAACTAGATACATAGTAGAAAATAAATAGAATACTTGCAAGGGAGTTATCCCCCTCAAAAAGGGCTATATATCTGGGCTTCGGAAAAGCCTGAGAATAAGGTCCTTACCAGATCAGCGCGCGTTTCTTCGGAGCGCGGTACATCTTGTCACCCTTCACAACATTGAATGCTTTATAGAACTCTTCGATATGCACCAAGGGTCCGTTCACACGAGTGTATGACGGTGCATGCGGGTCGGATAGTGCGCGTAGGCGTGCCGCTTCCTTCCTCATGAGTCCCCTCTCCGTCGCGACATTGCCAAAGAAGAATCGCTGTTCAGGAGTATAACCTCCCACATCACGCGGACGTCCGTGTTTCTTCATGTATTTTTCGAATGCGTGATATGCGAGTACTACACCGCCGAGGTCTGCGATGTTCTCGCCGAGCGTGAGGTTACCATTCACATGCAGTTCATCGACTGCGACGAATTCATTGTATTGTTTGACCAGTACGCGGGTCTTTGCCATAAATTTCTTTCTGTCTGTCTTGGTCCACCAATTTTTCAAATTCCCCTTTTCATCAAAGAGACTGCCGTTATCATCGAAGCCGTGAGTCAGCTCGTGCCCGATGACCGCGCCGATGGAGCCATAGTTCATCGCGATATCACCCTTGGCGTCGAAGAACGGAGGCTGAAGTATCCCTGCAGGAAAGACGATCTCGTTCTGATTGGGCCAGTAGTATGCATTTACTACATGCGCGCCCATGAACCACTCGCTTCTATCTATCGGCTTTATGAGCTTTGCTATCTCGCGCGCTGATTCGCTTTGCTCTGCCCGCAGCACATTGCGCAGATATCCGGTCGGCGAGATATCGAGTTCGCGATAAGCTCGAGGTTTCTTTGGTGCGGCAATTTTTGAGACGAAGGTCGAGAGTTTTTTCAGCGCCTTCTTTTTGGTCGCCGGACTCATCCAATCGAGCGCGCGAATGCGGTCGGCATATGCAGCCTTCAGATTCTTTATCATCTCGAGGATCACCTTCTCTGCGTCACTACTAAAATAACGCGCAAGATATTCCTTGCCGATAGCTTCGGTCATCGCGCTGTCTATCACCCCTATCACTCGCTGCCAGCGCGGCTTCTGAACTTTTTGTCCGGTCAGTACCTTGCCGTAAAAATCAAACGAGGTCTTCGATACTGCCTGTGGAAGCTGACCGGCAAAGCGCGTGACAAGCCTGAAGCGCAGATACTGTTTCCACTCTTCAATAGATACGCTTTTCATGATGCCCGAAAGCTTCTTCATGTATGCCAACTGTCCGACAATGACCGAGCGAGTGTTATTAGCACCGATATCGCGCAAATACTGCTTCCAATCAACGATAGGTGTGAGCCCACCAAGCTTCGCGAGCGGCATCTTGTTGTAAAGCTTCACCACATCGCGTCTTTCATTCGCAGACATCGACACCTCGGCGAGCAGTGTCTCGATCCCCAAGATACAGGTGGCTGCATTCGATGCATTTTTTGCCGACTCGCCCGAGTGTACAAGCATGTGCTTGATAAAGCCAAGATATGCGCTGCGAATTGAAATGAACTTTGGATTCTTCTCGAGATAGTACTCGCGCTCCGGAAGCCCGAGTGAACCTTGATAGATATAGAGTGCCATCTTCGTGCTGTTTTTCTCGTCGAGTGAGACCAGCGGGCTCCACAGAACATCGATACCGATAGTATGAAAATATGCCACGAGCGAGAGGAGGTCCGCTGTCGTCTCTGCTGCCTCGATACGTGAGAATTCTGCAGTAAGCGGCGACATGCCAAGCTTGTCGATATGTTTTTCATCCATGCCAGACTTGTAAAAATCTGACAGGAGTCGTGCCGTGCCACCCTTCGGCAAGTTTTTCTTCCTTGAGAGTTCGGTAAATATCTTCTTGATACGAGTGCGGTTCTCATCGCGGAGAATATAGAACGAACCCCAAGTCACTTCAGACTTCGGTATCTGATTTTTCTTCAGCCAAGCACCGCATGCGTGCTGATAGAAGTCGTCCTGCGGCCTTATCCTGCGGTCGAGGTCGCTTTTGTTGATCGGAGTTTTCATGCGGTCAATTGTAGCACAATGTCTCAGTCAGTCGGGAGTATGAGCCATATTCCTTTTTTTTCGACGAGTTTCTCACTTATAAGTTTTTTAACGATCTTGATAGATTCAGTTTTTTTAAGTTCGAGCAGCTTAGGGACACTCTCTACTCTCACTCTGCCCAAAGTAAGGGTTCTGAGTAGCTTGCCACGGTAAAAGCGATCAGAGCCGGCGAATTTCTTCTGTGGTTTTTTATATATGAAATCACCGACTTTGCCGTGCAGTTTTTGGAGCGGACAGTCTGAATCATAAGCAGAGTGATTGCGAGCAGTGCAAAGTGTCGCCCCAAGATCGAGCATCGCGTAGTTCCATTCTCTCCCCTTTCCTTTTGGAATGATACTCGAGGCGAATGCGTAGAGTTCTTTGTCGCTCGGGATGTTTTTCTTAAAAAATACTCGGACCAAAATGCGACGGATGTTCGTATCGATCATCGGAGTTTCTTCTCCGAATGAGAACGCCAGCAAGGCGCCAGCAGTCGAGATGCCGATACCGGGGAGTTCCACCAGTTCTTCAAAAGTATCCGGAAATTTTCCGCCATGTTTCGCAACTACTTCTTTGGCACAATTGTGGAGAAATTTTGCACGTCGGTTATAACCAAGTCCGGACCAGGCTTTGAGAACTTCTCCGAGAGGGGCTGCCGCGAGTTTCTTCGCGGTCGGAAATTTTTTGAGAAATTCTGCATACTTCTCCCTCACGCGCGCGACCTGCGTCTGCTGCAGCATTATTTCTGAGACCAAAATGCGGTACGGATCGCGCGTACCACGCCACGCCATGTCACGATAATTTTTCTTATGCCAAGCAAAAAGCGTGCGGTTGAATTCGGCTATCTTTGTACTACTGACACGTTGCTCGCTCATACTCATCTTGTATCACGGATCAGCAGAAATGAGAATTTACTTTATTTGCGCAATAATCGCCCGAGAAGATAGAACGTGAGTATTCCAAGCAGGCTGAAGGAGAGGTCGCCGAGGTCAAAGGTGCGCGCACTTGAGTAGTACTGTGCGCTTTCGTCGAGTGTCGCATACACTGCGACAAGCATACTGCCGAGTGGAAGATCACGACGCACGAATTTCGAAGTGCGGTGTGCGAGCGCATGGTCGAGTGCAAATGCGAGCATTCCGAACAGCATGAAATGCCCTATCGAATCGTAGTGCGGAATATCTTTTATCACTTTCGGTATGAGGCGTAGATATGCAAGCACCGATGCGCTCGCGAGCACGAGGAATGCTAAGGCTGCTGCAATGGTCCAGGTACGTTTATGCATATCAGAATGGATCTGGATCAGACAACGGCGACACTACATGGCGATACTTGAGCAGTAGCTCATTCTTCGGTGCGAGCAGCTGCTTTGCTTTTTCAACTGAAAGATTCGTCTCCTGCCATGAAGCGGAGCGCTCGAAATACTGCGAGTAATTAAGCGAACCGGCAAAATTGTTGTGTACCAGAGTGTCTTTGTCATCGAGGAGTATCACGGTATATGGAATGGCATCAGCAGAAAGCTCCGCCAGATAATTGGCATCTATCTTCCCACTTAGGGTATAGCGCTCGATATTCTGCTTGGCAATGAACGCATCGGGGTTGAGAAGATTCATAATAAAGAGAAACAGCACTATGGAGGCGAATACGCGCAGTGCGAACACTTCACGTCTGCCGCTTTTCCATATCGTGAACGCAAGGAGTAGGAGTGCGACCGAGAGCCAGATCATGAAGCCATGACTATAGAGGCGGATAGTGGTGAAGCCGTAAGTGTGTTCGTACAGCGAGAGGCGCATGAATGCCGAGACCAAAATGATGACTACTTCGCCAACCAGAATACTTGAGAGTAGTTTGAATGACGACAGATGCGCCCCTTCCCTTTTGACTATCTGCTTTTCCGAGACCGAAATGATGAAGTATGAGAGTATTGCGACCACAACAAGCTCAAAGAATCCCTTGCGAGCATAGTCGGCATAGGTCAGTCCTTGTGCGAGTACATGTTCATTACCTCCGAAGAGATAGGTGAATTGGAACAAAATGAACACAAAGAACAGGAGGTTGATGGCTCCAAAAAGTATTGAAGTCTCGAGGCTTCCGAGTGTGCGCTCCTTGCCTAGGGCAGCGGGTGCGGATGACGCATGGATCTTCCGGAATATGAACCCGAATGCGCCGATGAAAAACAATGTGACGACAGAGCCAAAGACGACCCTCCCAAATGTTTCTTCGTCAATATTGAATGAAAATATCTTTCCAAGCATGTCGCCGAACACATCGTCGGCAGAGGCGAAGAGTGCCGAGAATATGACTACCGCAACCCCTGCCATGATACTTCCGCGCACTATCTCCTTCGACATGCTGTTCTTGGCTACATTTTTACGGAACGCAAACAGTTCGGGAAATGTACTCCAGAGTGGACCGATGAATAGGAACGGCAAGAAAAAACTTTCGATATACTGTATGGGATAAAAAGTGCGTATGCTTTTTCCGGCGAGCGAGCGTGTCGCAATGAATGCACAGGGTACACTCATAAGGAGATTGCAGAGCGTCAAAAGTTCACTCGCACGCACGAAGACAAACAGCGCAAAGAAAAGAGTAAGAGCAATAAGGATATATTGTTCGAGCGTTACTTGCTTTGCATGCACATGTGCCAATATGAGCGCTGCAATGCTCGCAAGCGCCAAGAAAAGCGGGTAGTTCACACTTAATTCCTGACGAAAAAAGAACCAACTGGCAATCGTGCCGAGCACGAGTGAAACAAGCCCTAACAATAAGGTCTTTCTGTATGAACCGGTCTCCGCCAAGTGTTCCATGTTACCTACTAAAACTT
>JAYTVK010000047.1:0-22209 GCA_043744595.1 Candidatus Lloydbacteria bacterium | reverse complement strand
ATTTTTTTCCCCATGTAACTAATTCACGCCGGCCGTCGATTTTTAGTTACACAACTCTATGTCAAGGCGACGCCTTGACATAGCACCCCAGTGACCGCACTCCAAGGGCCGTCTTTGGAAGATACTGATCTACACCCTAACGATCGTCACTGACAAAGAAATTGTCTCATGTATAATTTATTTATGAGAAAAGAATTGGTAAATATTGCATATATCGACAACACGAATCTTTACAAAGGTTGCCAGGCGGAGGGCTTCCAAGTTGACTATGCACGCTTAAGAAAATATCTCGAAGAACGTTTTGCAGTGAAAACAGCGTATATTTTTATCGGCTTTCTTCCCGGCAACGAGGAAATGTATCGCGTATTACAAGAGCAAGGTTACACGTTGATTTTTAAGCCGACAATCCCAGGAGGAAGGGGAGAAATTAAAGGAAACTGTGATGCGGAGTTAGTGCTACAAGCTACTTCTGATTTTTATGAAGAGAAATACAAGAAAGCGATTATCGTGACGAGCGATGGCGATTTTGCTTGCCTAGTCAAATTTCTTCTCAAGCGATCAGCGATCGATAGTGTGTTGAGTCCAAGATCAAGTAAAAAATGCTCGAGTTTGATACGAAAATCAGGGGTGAAGATATTGTTTCTGCCTGAGGTAAAGGTGCATATAAGAACAGCAGAAGATCGAGATAAATAGAAAAGCCCCCATTGCGGACGGAACCGCAACAGGGAGCTCTTCTTGGTGATGTTTTGATTATATCTCTCGATCATAATCTGTCAAATCCTCGCAACGCTGGTTCTATATTGACCTGATCATTTCCGGCACCACGCTCGTCTCTTGCCTTGGCTACCTCACCTACGACTTCATAAGAAGACGCAAAAACTCCTCTCTGGTCTAAATCCCAAGAGGGGAGGGTAAATCCATCCCGTATCCGCTCTCTCCTCACTGTAGTGTATATTCCTCACTTCTCGTATTTACCCATGTAACTAACTTTCGACGGCCGTCGATAGTTAGTTACATGCAATTTCTGATTTTTAAGCTCGAGTTTAGTAAATTCCCGCTATGCTCGCATTTTTCCTATGTAACTAATTCGTGACGGCCGTCGATTTTTAGTTACAAAGATAAATAGGTATTAATGTAAACGACACAACATTTGTATGTTTACTCGAGCTCAAAATGAGCACGAAGAGTGGCATCTTGCTCGAGTTCTTCGACAATCATATAGAGAAGATCTTTACCTATCTTTAACTCCGCTTTAAGTAGGGTTATAAGTTCTTCGCAAGGGAAGGGGTATGCCCATACACTTCCTTGTAGCTTTTTAAATCCAAAATTCTTAAGAATATGAGAAATATTCTGCCGAGTTTTCCTGCGTTTCTCTTTGATATCGTAAATTACGAGTCTCCATCGTTTGTCCCATTTTGGCTTATTGCGATTATGAGAATCTACATACAGTCGGAGCATCTTCATACGTCCCTTATTTGTTATTTGCACAAACTTTTTTCCGTTCTTCTCTTTCATTTCAATCATTCCATTTTTCAGTAATTGTTGGAACGAGCGCCGTATTTTGGCATTTGTCCTGTTTGGATGCGCAAGATCATGCATCATGGGCTCTAAAAGCTTTCCTACTCTTGGCGAAACAAGGCTCACGGCGAGAATTCCTGTTGCTGCAGTGACATCAAGTATGTATCGCTGGATATTTGCCCTCCTGCGCTTTGATCGAGCGCGTAGCTCGATAGCCGTGGCTGTGTTCATTTCGTTGATTCTAGTGAAGTAGTTAGAACTGGCAATATTGTAATATGAAGAACGGTGTATTCTGATTCTAGGGAACTTTTGCATGTAACTAACTATCGACGGCCGTCCAAAGTTAGTTACATAGACTGCAAAAGGAATGTTACGGGACTGTTGAAAGAGGGTGCTGTTTGTCAGTTCATCTTTTTTGTAATGTGGTAAAATACTGACAATGTCGTTCAAAGCTTCTGACTACCTCATAACACCGAAGGACTTCTTTTTGCTCTTCCGTTCGCTGTTTCGCCTCTCACTCTTTTTGTGGGCGAAGATCATTGTGCTTGTTGGCGCATTCTTCCTCGCGACCCACTTTGGGGCGGGGACGGTCGATGCGCTGTTCATCCTATTCTTTGTTGCGGTATTCATCTTCAATATCGAGGCTCGGGTACCTATCTCGCTCGCACTATTCTTCCTGGTCGCTATTGTGCTGATCATGCTGCTTGGCCCGTATACCGAGTATGTAAATGAGACTACCTGGCCGGAAGCTATCGCGGTATGGGTGTACTATCTGCTTGCGATCGGGGTCTTGAAGCAGACGAAAGACCTGTTCGCGAGTCGTGGTGAGAGTGAGGAGGAAGAGAGTGAAAATTCTGCTGAGATTTCTGCGAGAACTTCTCCTCTACTTCAAACACAGACCAAGCGAGTACATGCCCTAGGAGAGTCGAAGCGGGTAGAAACCAAAAATGTTGATCCCGCTTCAAGCCGGGGTAATATGATACTCCCGACTCGACTCCCTCCCAAGCAGCCCGAGAATCTGATGGGAAAAGAAGTAGAGAAAAAAGCAGAGGAGAAGGTAGAGAAGGAACGAGGAAGGAAACGAGAGACAAAGCGCATTCCCCGCGGGCTAGCTGTGACTACCTCCTCTCACACTACCGCACCGCGCCACCATTACCGAGTTGTGAAAGATGAAAAGATAGTTGTAACTCTTAAAAAGGATGAAAATGACCAGAAAGACCGAGAGACGCTATAACCATATATGATCAAACACCACGCACCCGCACTCCTCATATACTCCTTCCTCGCACTTCTTGTGGCGCTGCCTACGCTCATACATCCGGGGCAGATATTCCTCCTCGATCTCGCTCTTCCTCCGTCACTTGATCTCTCTGCACTCACACTTACGAAGTTTGGTGCATCGATGCCCGTCACCGCACTGTTCGCCTTGCTTGGCACCGTGCTCAGCGTCGGGGTGGTGATGAAGATGCTGATGCTGGTGGTACTCCTTCTGCCGATGCTCGCAATGTACTTCTTACTCGTCCCTCGCGTGAGTCGCCCCTATGCGATACTCGGCGGGATGCTGCTCCTCTATAACCCCTTTATGTACGAGCGTTTCGTCGCGGGGCATTGGTTCGTCATGCTTGGAGTGGGGTATCTGCCGATACTTTTTTTGGTACTCCGCCGATCGCTCGCCGCGCCCTCCTACCCTAAAACTGCACTCCTCGCACTCACGATTGCACTCTACCCGATAGTCTCGCTCCATCTTGCCTATGTCGGCATATTGCTGGCCCTGTGCTATTTTGTTGTGCATATTGTAGCAACAGGGATACCCGCCATGCGTCCCACTGTGGTTTTGAGGCACTTGGCGCTTATCGCGGCGATCCTGATTTCTGTCGACAGCTACTTGCTGATGTCGGTATTTGCGACGGGAAGTGCACTCCTCTCAATAGACGCGCGCGACTTCAGTGTCTTTGTCACGACCGGTGATCCGCATGTAGGGGTGTATGCAAATGTCCTCGCGCTGTACGGGTTTTGGAGAGAGAGTGCCGTGCTGCCCAAGGACGTGCTGCCGCTATGGTGGATCCCGTCGCTCATTATATTCATTGTGTCAGCCTTCGGACTTTTTGTACGCATCAAGAAACGCGACACCCTCGCATGGGTAGCGCTCATCACCATAGTCCCACTTGTTGTCGTCGCAGTCGGCTTTGCAAGTGCATTTGCTGAGCTTGTTACGAGGGCGCTGATACGCATACTGCCCGGCTTCACCGGACTACGCGAAACCGCAAAATTAGTCGGCGTGATAGCCTTTTTCTACGCATACTTTGTCCCGTTCGGGCTAGAGCAATTCATCAACCGCCTGTATGGCGAGAGGAGAGTGAGTCGCGTGGTCGCAGCCTCTCTTATGGGTGTTGCCGTGCTCGCGACATCGTTTACCTTCATCTGGGGAGCACTTGGGCAGGTCAACATGGGGGCGTATCCTCCTTCATGGAGTACGGTAGACCAGATGCTGCAGAATGACCCGTCACGCGGCAAAGTACTGGTTTTCCCATGGAGAGGGTATATGGAGCTCTCGTTCGCCGGAGACGCCTTTGTGGCAAATCCGGGAGAAGGGTACTTCACTTTCCCGGTCGAGGTAGCCAAAAGTATCAACAATGTCGCGTACGATCGAAAATATGCCACCCTGTTTGATGCGCTGATACCCATCGACAAGGATACAGAGCGCACAAGAGAGGATATCGCTGCCCTTAAAGCGCGTGGGGTCACGCACGTGATACTTCTTAAGACCAGCGACTGGGAGCGCTATACGCCCATCCTAGGTGACGGCGAGTACTTCACCGAGGAGTTCACAGACGATGCGATAGCGCTCTATAAGTTAAACTAGCGCTCATATTTAAACTAACGCTAGCATTTAACCTGGCACCTCCTCTTATACTATCGCTGCCGCCTGAACTAACACCCTCCGTCTCGTAGCGCTTTGGTAACAAAAAAAACACATCCGAGCGAATGTGTTTTTTCTATCTAAACTCGACTAGTTATCGTTTGCTTCGTTGTCAGGGAGATTGTCACCCTGTTTCTTGTTGTGCTTGATGACGGTCTTTGCGTCGAATCCGTTCTGATTGTTGTCGACACCGGTGATAGAGACCACGTCTCCAGCGCTTAAACTCTGGCAGTTCACTGTTCCAATGAAGTGAGTGCTCGGAGTGACCTTGAAGACGAGTGTGGTATTTCCTCCCATCGGGCTGTTGACGCGAAGCCATGGGCACGAACTCTGCTTGACGGTGACTTTCTTGACGGTGACATCGTCGCCATCGGTTCCATAGATATCGCTTGGTCCGCCTGACTTACTCTTCTTCACGATGAGCGCGACGATCGAGCCGTCATTCTTTACACGTGCGATGACAAATACTACATCGCCGGTCTTCGGCATTCCGAACGGGTACTTGGTATTCAGGTTGGTCGTGACGGTGATAGGGTCAGTACTCGAAGTGATCAGGGTCATCGATGAGGGAGTCATCGACTGGATAATTGCGTGAAACTGAAGGTTCTTACCCGATAAGCTAAAGTATGCGCTTGCTGAACTGACGCCGACAAACGATGTGGCGAAAAGTGCGAGCACTATTCCGGCAGAGCCGAGGAACTTCCTTGTAAGTATTTTTGAATTCATCCAGGGATACTAACACAAGAACGCTAAAACTAGCATTGACTTTCTTTTGAATTAATTGGGTAGTTTTAAAGGCTATTTTAAGGCCTATCGAAAGGCGATAGGAACAAAAAGGTAACGCCAGTTGACTTTAGTTTGAAAATAGTGTATACATAGTATCACTTCGCTAGATGCTCCGGAAGACCTCCGAAGCCACTCAGAGTAGTAGGTAGCAGGAGGTTGTAACTTGTAAGATAAGTCAGTCTAAAACGTCATACGATATATGAAAATATCGGTATTAATACCATGCCATAACGAAGAAAAGTCGATCCGCCGCTGTGTGGAGTCTTGTCTTGCCCAAACACGCCTTCCGGATCAGATCCTCGTAGTCAATGACGGAAGCACAGACTTGAGCGGTGAGATCCTCAAAGAATTCGGCGACCGCATCGAAGTGGTGACCATCCCTGTTGCGACCGGAAATAAAAGCTATGCGCAAGAAATAGGACTCAAGCATGTGACCGGAGACTACTTCATCGCCACCGACGGAGACACCATCCTTGAGGATCACTTCGTCGAGCACATGGAGAAAAAAATAATTGAGCGTCCTGATGCTGCGGCGGTCTGCGGCTATGTCAAAAGTCTCCGCTTCAACTGGATCACCGCCTGCCGCGAGCTCGAGTACGTGATAGGACAGGATCTCCACAAACTTGCACAATCCTACATCCACTCTATCTTCGTGATCCCGGGCTGCGCAGGAGCCTTCAAGACAAGCCTCTTCCGCGGCGAAATCTCATTTGACCACGACACCCTCACTGAGGATCTCGATTTTACATACAAACTCCACCAGAGCTACTACGAAATAGTTTACGAGCAAAAGGCGATCTCTTACACGCAAGACCCGTCGACTCTCGGCTCATACATCAACCAGATGCGCAGGTGGTACTGCGGCGGCTGGCAAAACCTGCGCAAGCACTACTCTATAGTAAAGAAGCCAAATAACGCGCTTCAGCTTTCACTGACCTATGTCGAGGGATTCACATTCTCTATCGCACTCTTCATGTTTCCGATCATCGACATCAGATTTTTCCTTTACTTCATCCCGCCATACCTCTTGTTCATCCTGGCACTCGGCACATACGCCGCCATCGTCCGCAAGCGCTGGGATCTGCTCTACTATGCTCCGACATACGTCATTCTGATATTTATCAATGCATATATCTTCCTTGAGCAATTCTGGAAGGAGATCGTGCTTGGTCGCTCGAACCTTGTCTGGTTCCAGCCGCCGCGCAGAGAGATCGTCTGATATACACCTATATGCTTCACTCACCTTTTGGAGGAATATCGCTGATACTCAATATCCTGATCATTTGCATCGGGGTTGTTTCGCGTTTCGTGAGTCGCCACTCGGTCACACTCGCGCGTGCGATCACAAATTTCATGGACTCATTCATTGATGCCAAGAACGATACACTCATCCGCAGAATATTTGCCGGGAGTATTCCTTTTGCAATGTCTATTACCATCACCTCGGGCATCGTCTTTTCATTTCTCACGCTGCTGCGGGACGACAACCGCGTGCCGCTCTACACCGTGCCGATGACGGCATACGGATACATCGCAAGTACCGATGAAGGGAAGTGGGTGGTCAATTCGCTGAAGCTCCCTCGCACGACCATTCTCTCGAGTACCGAAAAGACCACGACACCCCCGGTATCTCCTGACCACTCACTTATCCCGGTGCAGACGAATCAGACAGATCAGGAAATAGCCGCATCAACAAGCATCGCGGCGCCAGGAAGCACAGAGTCGCCGGTGCCGGGATCCTCGGGAAGTTCATCGAATAAAGAAAACAAGGAGCCACAGGGAAATATGCCGCTGACCGAGCTCCATTCAAGCCTCGACACAGCCACCTCCTCGCAGCTGCCTCGAGAACTCACGATCTTGGGAGCATCCTCACTCACATTGACCGAACTTCTGAAAGCGAATAGTATCGATGATTCAAGACACAACAAAGAGAAACTCGCACTTTTGCTCGGATTACCCGCATACAAAGGCAGCAGCGCAGAAGACTATACGATACTCAGAAAATTGCAAGAAATCCAAGCACACTCTTATTCACTCAATCGTTGATGCACGTCATTAACATAAGTAGTAGTTAAAAAATTAGTAACACAATTATCATGTATACCATCACCACAGTAAAGCGCAGCATCCTCTCACTCTCATTCGCACTTCTTGCGGGTGTGATAAGTGCAGCACTCCCAATGACTGCGAGCGCGGCACTCCCCGCAGGATTTGAGACCGAGACACTTGCGAGCGGCATGGTGCTCCCGACGTCGATGGCATTTGCCCCGGACGGACGCATCTTCATTGCGCAGAAGGGAGGTACGGTGCGTGTATGGAAGAACGGCGCGCTGCTCGCACAGCCGATGATCTCGCTTACCGATGTGAACAGCTACGGCGACCGCGGTCTTCTTGGGATCGCTGTCGACCCGAACTTCACGACCAATCACTATGTGTATCTCTCGTACACATACGAGAACACGCCCAACACGAATTTTGCCGGCAAGAAGACCGGGCACATCGTGCGCATCACGGTCACCGGTGATGCCTCTGATGAATCGACCAAGGTCATCCTCGTGGGTAAGATAGGCGGCTCTCTTGCTACTCCTTCGTGCAATGATTTTGCGACCACCACCGACTGTATCCCTTCTGACTCTGCAAGTCACAGTGTCGGCGGACTGCGCTTTGGACCGGACGGCAAGCTCTATGCCACTCTTGGCGAGGCGGCGAACTTCGACTACCCGGATCCGTTCTCAAAACGTGCGCAGGATCTCGATAGTCTTGCAGGAAAGATGCTCCGTATCAACACAGACGGGACAGCGCCATCTGACAATCCGTACTACACCGGTAGCTCCACCGCGAACCGCTCCAAGGTATATGCATACGGACTACGCAACCAGTTCCGCTTCAATTTCAGACCGACCACCGGCACACTCTTTGCGGGCGATGTGGGCTGGAGTACATGGGAAGAGGTCAATAAAGTAACTGCAGGAGGCAACTACGGCTGGCCATGCCGCGAGGGACTTGAGGTGCGCCCTGAACACAACTGTGTTGCACCCGGCTATATCGACCCGCTGTACACCTATCATCATGATGTCAACGGCGCAGGAAGTGTCGTTGCCGGAGCATTTGGCACCGCATACCCTGCAGCATACGCGAACTCGCTGTTCTTTGGAGACTATGCCCAAAACTGGATCAAGCGTGTCGTGCTCGATGCGAACGAGAATTTCGTATCAGTACAAGACTTCATGTCAGGCGTGGACGGCACCGACGGTCCTGTCGACATCAGCGCAGGCGCCGACGGCAATGTGTACTATCTCGGGATCTACACCGGTACTCTCAAACGCATTTTATATACCACCGGCAACCGCCAGCCTATCGCTGCGATAGCCGGAAATCCGCTCTCGGGAGTCATTCCGCTTACGGTCAATTTTTCGAGTGCAGGATCATCTGACCCTGACGGAAACCCGCTTACCTACATGTGGGACTTTGGTGACGGCGCCACTTCGAGCGCAACGAATCCTTCGCACACCTATGTGACTGCAGGTAATCGTATCGTCAGCCTTACGGTGTTTGACGGACAGGGAGGTCAAAACACCAAAAGCATCACGATCGCCTCAGGCAATCAGGCACCGACCGCGAACATCATCGCGCCGACGACCGGCTCGTTGTACAAGGTCAATGATCTGATCCAGCTCTCCGGAGTGGGCACTGACCCTGAGGACGGACAGGTTCCCGGCACCTCACTTGCTTGGACTATCATCCTTCATCACAACACCCATACCCATGTCATTCAGACACTTACGGGAAACAATCCGTCGTTCATCGCACCCGACCACAATGACACAGATATCTACACCGAGATCAGACTCACCGTTACCGACTCGGGTGGTGTGTCGGTGACAAAGAGTGTGAATATGTATCTCGACAATAACGTCGCCGTCGCGACCAATCTCATCATTAACCCTTCGCTTGAGACCGCATCATCTCCCACCTCACCTGCAAACTGGTCCATAGGCGGATATGGAATCAATGCTTCAAACTCCACATACCCTGTCCCGGGGTACGATGGTACGAATGCCGCACGCGTTGTCACGACTGCATACACTGATGGTGATGCAAAGTGGTCGCATGACCCTGTCACCGTGAGTGCGAATACCATCTACAACTTCACCGGCTACTACAAGTCGACCGCAGCGGTAGGAGTCATCGCACAGATAGGATACGGCAATGGCACATACACCTATTACAATCTTGGCGACATCGCGCCGGCCGCCGCATGGACGAAGGTCTCACTCGCATTCACTACACCTGTAGGCGCAAAGACCGCCGTGGTATCTTTCCCACTCACCAGTGTCGGACAGATGGATATCGATCTGTTCTCTATCATGGCGTCGACCACAAGCACCTCTGACACCGTCGCGCCGGTCATTTCGGTTGTCTCACCCCTCGACGGTCAGACTGTCTCGGGAGTGGTCAATCTGCTCGCAAACGCGACTGATAATTCAGGCAGCCCAAGCGTACAGTTCTTTGTCGACGGCGTAGCGGCGGGAAGCACCATCGCGCAGAATCCCTACCTCTTCTCTTGGAATACAGGAGCGCTCTCGAACGGCGTACACACCGTGAGTGCGACCGCAAAAGATCCGTCAAACAATGTCGGCACTTCGAACACCATCACGCTTACCGTTCTCAATCAGACAAGCGTAACTGGCACAACAACGGTGAATCAGATCTATAATCCTTCTGTTGAAACTACTTCGACCACAACTGCAGGCACTCCCGCACAATGGTTCCAAGGCAAATTCGGCACCAACAACGGCACCTTCAGCTATCCTGTCGTAGGATACGACGGAGCAAAGGCGTTGCAGATAAACATGACCACCTACACCGACGGTGCTGCGCGCTGGTACTTCAGTGATATTGGCGTCACCCCGGGAGCAAGTCTCAGTTTCTCTGATTACTACAAGTCGACTGCTACATCGACACTCAAGATCCGCTACAAACTTACCAGCGGTGCGTTCGGCTACGTCGACCTTGCGTCACTTCCTCCTGCACTTGCCTGGACACAGTCCGCATACAACTTCATCGTGCCGACAGGTGTGACGAGTGCGACGGTCTTCCACTCGCTCTACAACACCGGTTCACTCACCACCGACCTGTATATACTCGGCCCTCAAGCTGCACTTGGTGATACGATCAAACCGGTCGTCGCTATCTCTGCGCCTATTGCAAGTGCGACACTCTCAGGCAGCACCGTCCTTCGCGCGCAAGCAGGAGACGCAGGCGGCATCGCGGGAGTCAAATTCCTGATCGACAATGTGCTCTATCAGTCCGAGATCACCGCATCACCCTATGAAGCTGCACTCGACACGACGACACTTGCGGCGGGCACACACAGCCTGACAGCTATTGCGCGCGACAATGCCGGCAACACTCAGACTTCAGCTGCGGTATCATTTACCGTGAATAACACTACCGGTGGTGGTGGAGACGCAGTAGCGCCGACCGTGACCATCAGCACACCCGCAAATGCGGCGACCGTGCAGGGCAATGTCACTATTTCCGGAAGTGCCACCGACAATGTCGGCGTCACCGCACTCAGTCTTCTCATCGATAACGTTGTAGTTGCAAATACTGCGAATCCGACATTCAGCTTCGACTGGAGCAGTATCGGCGCAGCAAACGGTAATCATGTTGCAAAGGTGACCGCACAAGACGCGGCGGGCAACATTGGTTTTGCACAGCTCACACTCAATGTACAAAATACCGCATCGACCGGACCGAACATCATACCGAACGGAAATTTTGAGACCGCAAACGGCGCTGATCCACTCGGATGGAATCGCGGCGGATGGGGCACCAACAACCGCACGTTCACCTATCCGATAGTCGGACAAGACGGTCTCAAGGCTGCTCGCGTACAGATGACCACCTACACTGACGGAGATGCAAAGTGGTACTTCAATAAAATAGCGATCACTCCGGGGACACAATATAACTTCAGTGGTTGGTACAAAGCAGATACCATCCTTGATGTGATAGGTGAGTATACGATGACAGACGGCACATTCCTCTATGTCGGTATCGCCAAAGAAAATCAGCCTGTTGCTGCGTGGACCAAGATCACTTCATCATTCACTCCTCCTGCCGGAGCGACACAGCTCACACTGTACCCACTCATCAGCGCAGTCGGAACTCTCGATATCGATGACTTCAGTATCAATGCAGTAGGCAGCACGACGGTCAACACCGACGTACTCGCACCGGTGGTCACTATGACCGCACCTGCAAACGGCGCGACCGTATACGGCACCGTGAATATCGCGGCGACCGCAGTCGACAACGTCGGCGTCACCAAGCTTTGGTTCGCAGTCGATGGTAATGTCGTCAGTCCGTTCTACTACACAGGACCATACACTTATGCACTCAGCACCACTGGCCTCACTGACGGGGTGCACATCTTGAAGGCAACGGCAGAAGATGCGGTGGGGAATAATAGTACCGGAACAAGCACCATCATCGTTACGCATGTTGCTCCGACCGACACCACCGCACCGATCGTAGCGATCACCTCTCCCGCAAATGGAAGTACCGTAAGCGGCAGCGTCAATCTCACCGCCAGCTCCTCTGATAATGTCGGAGTGGTAGGAGTGAAATTCTATGTCGACAGCGTACAGCTTGGTGCGGAGGATACTGTGGCTCCATATACATCTGTTTGGAGTACCACTGGAGCGACAAACGCAGCACATACCTTGAATGCAGTATCGCGCGATGCAGCAGGCAACACTGCGACCTCAACCATCTCGCTTTCCGTCAGTAATGTTGTCGCAACTCCGGGAAATATAATCGGTAATCCTTCTGTCGAGACAGCAGGAACCGGCTCATTGCCGCAAGGTTGGTCAAAGGGAGGATGGGGCACCAACAACGCCGTGCTTTCGTATCCTGTCACCGGACAGGACGGAGCAAAGGCGATTCAGGTCCAGATCACGAGCTACACCGACGGTGACGGCAAGTGGTACTTCGCTCCTAAAGCCGTCGTAGCAGGTACTCCGTATCTGTTCACCGACTACTACAAGTCGACCGCCACCTCGACCGTGACCGCGTGGTACACACTTGCAAATGGCACCTCAAAGTATGTCGATCTCGGCACCATGGCTCCAAGCGCAGGATGGTCACAGTTCGCAACGCTCATCACTCCGCCTGCAAGCACGACTCAGATGACTGTGTTCCATGAACTCCGTTCGGTCGGCACACTCGCGACAGACAACTACACACTCGCAACATCGACCGGCACCGATCCGAATGCATTCACACAAGGGATGGTCTCGCTCACGTTCGATGACGGATGGACTTCGCACTACACGAACGCGGTGCCGATACTCAATGCTGCCGGGCTCAAGGGATCGTTCGAGATCATCAGTTCATATATGCTCGGTGCAATCCCCGCAAATCCGATCAGCAATCCTTCACTTGAAGCGACCGGTACTGCATCAACTCCGCTTGATTGGTATAAGGGAGGGTGGGGCACCAACAACGCAGTACTTTCGTGGCCCGTCGCAGGACACAGCGGCGCAAAGGCAGCACAGCTAGCAATAACCTCATATACCGACGGTGATGCGAAGTGGTACGCAAAGGATGTTGCAGTTGTGGACGGACAGCCGTATACCTATTCTGACTACTACAAGTCTGATGCGACGAGTACTATTACCGCCCGCTACTACATGGGCAGTAGCACATATATCTACGCACAGCTCGCGACACTTCCTCCATCTGCCGCATGGGTATCGCAGCCGGTAAACTTCACTATCCCGGGAAATGTACAGTCAATGACTATCTTCCATGCGCTCTCAAGCGTCGGGACCCTTACCATTGATACAGTAAGTCTCGACGACGGAAGCCCTCAGGCATTTGTGACGACTGCACAGGTGCTCGATATGCAGGCATCCGGTCACGAGATCGGCGCACACACCCAGACCCACGCGTCACTTTCGACCGTACCGACCACACAGATGACAGCCGAGATTGTTAATTCGAAATCAGATCTTATTGGTGCGGGAGTGTCTCCTGTCAACGTGCTTGTTTACCCATACGGTGACTACAATGCAGCAGTAGAGCAGACAACACGGTCAGCCGGCTATATCGGAGCGCGTTCAGTCGATCGCGGATACAACACAAAGATCACTGATAAGTACGCACTCAAGGTTCAGCAGGTCGATCTCAATACAACGGTTGCTCAGATCCAAACCTGGATTGACACTGCGAAGCAGAATAATACCTGGCTCATTCTCATGTTCCATCAGGTAGATACGACAGGGGAGGAGCTCTCTATCACACCCGCAAACTTCCAATTGGTCGTGAACTACCTTAAAGCGAACGCTACACCTGTTGTCACCATGAACCAAGGTATCAATTTGATGGCTCCATAGAGCCATCAAATAGGATGGGTGAAGTGGCGCGCAGAGTATTGACAGTATTGAAAGCAAGGCGTAAAGTAATAACCAAGTTCTTATCAGGAAAAAAGTGAGTGAAGCGCAAATATAAAATACTTGCGTGTATTGGAATTTATAAAAATTATCTATTATTCAACATCAATTATGAACAAGAAATATACAGCGGTCATCGGTGCATTGGTTGCAGTACTGCTTCCGCTTTCAGCAATGGCTGCCACCATCTCGAGTGAGGGATTCGAGACGGGAGACTTCTCGAGCTGGTCAAGTGTCGGAGCGAACTGGACCATCGACTCGACCGAGAAGCATTCCGGCGACCACTCTGCCAAAGTAGGCGGTGTACTTTCTGACTCGTCATATGTCGAGAAGACTGTTTCAACGACCGGATTTTCAAACATCCACATCAGCTACTGGTCAAAGGCACTTGCAGGACTCACTGACGTAGACCCTGCTGACGAGGTCTTCCTCGAGTGGCGTCCAAACAGCGAGAGTGCCTGGCACCTTGTTCATACTATTGATCAGTCGAGCGCGGACGTGGAGTGGCATTCAAACCTTCCTGATCACGTAATAGCCCTTCCTGCCGAAGCAAATGATCTTCCCGGACTTCAGATCCAGTTCGGCGCAAAGCTCAAGGATGCATCAAACATCGTCTACATCGACGACATTGAGATCACCGGAGACGCGATTCCGGTCGTCACCCCGCCTACACCTCCTGTAGCTCCGGACCCTGCTCCTGTGCCTCCTCCAACACCCGCTCCGACACCCGGAGGCGAGACACCTCCACCTGCACCAGGACTCGACACCGACGGCGACAGCATTCTTGATGCAGTCGACAACTGTAAACTGATACCGAATTTCGATCAGGCAGATGCTGATGCCAATGGTATTGGAGACGCATGCGACAATGTACCTGAAACAACACTTGCTCTCTGCAGTGACGGCATCGACAACGACCACAACGGAAAGACTGACATCGCCGATGAGGGATGTGTCACATTCCGCCCGAGTATCACTATCACAAAGAACATCATCAATAATATCCCGGGTAAATCGTTTGTAGATTTTCTCTATCACTGGACAGTCGGGCTCTTCGCGAATGATTTTTCGGTGCCAACCGGAACTACATCGCTCACATACCCATTTGGAGGACTGTTCTCGATTACCGAATATGCAACCCCCGGCTACGCGACGACCTACAGCGCAGGATGCACCGGCACACTTGCGGTCAACACAAATTCAAACTGTGTGATCACCAATGACGGAAGCGGAACAGGCGGTGGCACCGGAGACGGCAATGGTGACATTGGCGACCCGGTGGGAACTGAAAACACTCTCGCACTCTGCACCGACGGCTTCGACAACAACGACAACGGCCTCGTCGACGCTGCAGATCCTTCATGTGCGGCATTCCAGGGTCAGGGCAGCACAGGTGGTGAAGGTAGTGGCAGCACACCTCCTCCAGCACCTCCTGCACCGACACCTGCCGCATCTGGGACGGGCGGAAGTAGCGGCGGAAGCGTGTCCTTTGACTACTGGGGCTGCACCAACAAAAGTGCGACCAATTTCAACTCGCTTGCGAACAAGGATGACGGCTCATGCGCGGGCGTACCTGCTGCAGCCGGTGGTTCAGTCGGCACAGATGCAAGCACCTCGACAGGAGAAGTGCTCGGAGCTTCGACCACCGCACCTGAACTTTCGCTTCCTGCAGGATGCACCGAATACATCCATTCTTACATGGGCAAGAACAAGAAGAATGATGCTGGCGAAGTAAAACTGCTCCAGACTTTCCTCAATGACAACATGGGTGCAAATATTCCTGTAAACGGATTCTTTGGAACCATCACCAAGAACTGGGTCAAGAAGTTCCAGGTCAAAAACCATGATCTCATCATTAAGCCATGGTACGACGCAGGATATAAGGGCAGAGACATCGAGAACGGCACCGGGTATGTCTACAAGACGACCAAATATGAGATCAATCTCATGAAGTGCAGTGAACTCAAGGCTCCACTCCCTGATCTCACCCCTGATCTCTAAGATCTAATAAAAAACGACCCCATCTGGGTCGTTTTTTGATACCTTTTTGCATAAAAGAAGTTATGATAAACAAGCATATATGAAAAAGATCCTGATCACAGGAGGAGCGGGGTATATCGGGTCGCATACTGCGATAGCGCTGATTGAGGCCGGCTACACGCCGGTCATCGTCGACAATTTTGTGAATTCATCCGTACGAAGCATCGAGCGCATCAAAGATATCACCGGGCGCGATATATCGTACTACGAAGGCGACGTTGCAGATACCGAGCTTCTTGGGCAGGTATTCAAAAAAGAGGGGAATGTTGACGGGGTGATCCATTTCGCAGCACACAAAGCGGTAGGCGAGTCGGTGAAGGAGCCGCTCAAGTACTACCACAATAACTTGAGTGCACTTATCTCACTGCTCGGGAATATGAAGGAGCACGGAGTTGCGCCTATAGTGTTCTCATCATCTGCTACGGTGTACGGGGATCCGGATCAGAATCCCATCCCGGAGGACGCAGTAGTGAAGGACGCTTCGTCACCCTATGGGAGCACCAAGATAATGGGCGAAATGATCATCAAAGACAAGACCCGGAGCGGAGCGAAGATCTCCGCCATCTCACTGCGCTACTTCAATCCGATCGGCGCACATGAATCCGGAAAGATAGGCGAGCTTCCGCTCGGAGTCCCAAACAATCTTGTGCCGTACCTGACACAGGTCGCAGTCGGCGAGCGCGAGAAGCTCACCATTTTTGGAAATGACTACGACACTCCGGACGGTACCGCGGTACGCGACTATCTGCATGTCATGGATCTTGCAAAGGCACACATCGCAGCACTCGAGCACCTCGCACAGCAGGAAGCGCCGTTCTACGACGTCTTTAATGTCGGCACCGGAGTAGGAAGTAGCGTGCAGCACCTGATAGAGACTTTCGAGAACGTCACCGGAGTAAAACTGAGCTATGAAATAGGCCCGCGGCGCGAAGGGGATATTGCGGTGTGTTATGCCGATCCCTCAAAGATAGAGCGTGTACTTGGCTGGAAAGCAGAGCGTAGCCTTGAGGATGGGCTTCGCGACTCATGGCGCTGGCAGCTCGCAATGACAAAATAGAGCCTACGCCTATCAGTAGATTTTCATAAGGGATTCCGATTGGACGCTTTCACCATTGTCATCATGGGGGCTTGTACGAATGAATATTTTGTGCTATAGTAATTTTGTGAAAACATGGTGGAATACGCTGCATCTGCACTTCATACCCGGAGTGCACAACGACCATAAGCCGCATTTTTTGCGTCTCAAAATTACTGCCGCCATCTTAGGAGTGGTCATCATGACCGAAGGCGCATATCTCGCGCATACCTACATCGTGCTTCCGCATAGTGATTTCTTTGCGGCTATTTTTGCTTCGGCACTTATCGATGAGACAAATCAAAGTCGTGTTGATAAGCAGCTCTCTCAGCTGACGACCAATCCCATTCTTGAGAAGGCGGCACAGCTCAAAGCAAATGACATGGCAGCGAAAGGCTACTTCGCACACAACACTCCCGACGGCAAAACTCCTTGGTACTGGTTCGATCAGGCGGGATACAACTATGCTGCGGCAGGAGAGAACCTCGCGGTCAACTTCACCGACTCAAAAGATGTGACCGACGCATGGCTCGCATCGCCTTCGCATCGCGCCAACATCATGAACGGTAATTATTCCGAGATAGGCATCGCCACAGCACAAGGCACGTACAAGGGAAAAGATGCAATATTTGTTGTCGAGGAATTCGGCAGGCCATCCCTTATAGCGCGCAACACCGAAAGCGCCAGTGTGAGCAACTTCGCACCGAAAGATGCTACGACCTCTGACACTACGGGGACTACAAGCACAGCCAAAAACCTTGCGACCATCAAGGGCGCTTCGACCACCATCACTCAACCTGTAAAAGTATTTCCGGTGAAGGCAGTTCCAAAACCCCTTCCGCTTCAGGCACCTATCGCCACGACCGGAAGCATCGCCACCACCTCAGCCCAAAAACCACCTCAAGGTGAGATAGCGGTGACACCCGTCGCTTCATCGAGTGTTGCGGGAGCCGAGACCAAGAGACTAAATGCGAATGTCATCATCTCGGGACCGATACTTGAGCGTTCACGCGCGAGCGTATTTGACTCGATCATTGCATCTCCAAGGCGCACCACGAGCACTCTCTACCTTATCCTCGCCGCACTACTTACTCTCGCCCTTGGATTTGCAATATTTATCAAGGTTCGCATACAGCATCCGCATATTGTCGCCAACGGCATGCTGCTCATTGCGATTATTTTATCGCTTGTTATGCTAAATGCAGCACTAGGCTTTACTCAGGGAGTCATTTAGATCTCCTGGCAAAGACCGATCATCAAGCTTACTCATAACAATTTTCTCTATGAATGTTTCGAGACAGCAATTTCTCACCGCGCTTGTCGCCGTCTTGGCGATATGCTGCGTCTACTTATTCGTTACTCGTAGCCGTGGTACGGAAACAGCAACCGTGGACGGCAGTAGTACGAGCGCGACCACAAGTGAAACAGCGACCGCGACGAAACCGGCAGGAGAGGCAGCTGCGCCAAGTACCAGTGCTCCAAGTACTCGTATTTCTGATGCAACATCTGCGGGGGCGCCATCGCTTGTCGGCAAAACCGCGCCGGAGTTGGTACGTCCGGGAGGATTCTCGAACTCTGATCCGTTTCAACTCAAGGATCTCATCGGGCAGAAAGTAGTCCTAGTACAATTTTGGACCACATCTTCAGAAGAATCTGCCCATACCATGCCGTATCTCACGGATTGGTACAGCAAGTACAAGAACTACGGACTGGTTATCGTCGCTATCCATACACCGCGTTTTCAGTTCGAGCGTTCAAAAAGTGTGGTTGACGACTATGCGCGCGCACACAATATGTCATTCCCTTTGGTGATAGACAATGGTGCAGAGACCTGGCACGCATACAAGAACAATTACTGGCCGCATAGCTATCTCATCGATATGAGCGGTCACATCGTCTACGACAAAAGGGGAGAGGGAGGCTATCAGACGATGGAAGAGAAAATTCAGACACTACTGAAAGACCGTGCGGCAAAACTTCGCGGTGCGGCTGTCCCTGAGAACAAATTCACCTCATTTACCGGTACCCCGCTCGACCCGTCACAGCGTGTCACTAGTGAAGGATTCTTCGGGTCAGACAAAAATACCGATCTTGCGAACGGCATCGCAGGCAAGAGTGGTGTTCAGACATTTGATTCTCTTTCTGAACCAAAACTTGGCATGGCATACCTCTTCGGCAACTGGAATATATCGAGTGAATTTGCATCGAACATGAGCGACCATGACTCGCTGATCTATCGTTATCACGGCAAAGTCGTATACGTACTTGCCGGAGCGAAGACCTCTCGTGTCAAAGTACTGCTCGACGGCAAAGCGCTGACGCAGGCAAATGCCGGCAAGGACATACAGTTCGAAAAAGGCGATAGTGTTATCTATCCCGGAAATACCCGACTGTACGAAATCGTGAACGACCAGAGCGGTTATGGAGATCATTCAATAGAGCTTGTTCCTTTGGCGGGGGGATTCAGTATCTACTCACTCATATTCAATTAACACCCGGTCTTACTATATAATTCATCAATATGGAAAACGATACACTTGTAGCGTACATCGCTACCGAACGCGCGCGTGGCGTTACGGATGACAATATCCGGGCAGAACTACAGAAAAAAGGCTGGGGTGATACGGAGGTCATGAAGGCGCTTGGCATGCACGAGTCCGAAGCTGTAGTGGCAGGCGGACAGCAAGTACTACCCGGAACGTTTGCGCTCCTCTTAGAAACCAAAGAGCGGTTCATGAAGTCACTTCAATTCTTCACCGTCGTTTCGCTCATACTCGTTATCCCGATGTTTCTCGTGACCTACGCAACGGATGCAGCGAAGGCAGGAGCCGGCTTCGACATGTTCGAAGGTGCTGCAATGTTCATGCCGCTGATCATCATACTCTATCTCGTGGTCATCATGCTCGTGTCTCCGACGGTATTTCTTGCGCTCTCGCACGACGAACTTACCGACACCACACTCGCATTCAAGAAGGGAGCCAGGAAGATGGGCCGCTACTTCCTCTTTTCACTTGCCAACGGGTTCATTATCATTGCCGGTTTCTTCTTACTCATCGTTCCGGGTATTCTTTTTGCCGTCTGGTATACGTTTGTGGGTATTATATCGGTCGTCGATGAAGAAACTCTTTCGGTAGGTGATGCACTGAAGCGCAGCAAGTCATACGTGAGCGGAAGATGGTGGTCAATATTCTGGAGAATATTTGCCGGTTTCGCGAGCATGTACATTCTCTATATCATTGCGTGTTTCATTGTCGGACTGATATTTGGCTTCATGCATATCGAGAACGGAGTACTGAACACACTCGTCGCCAGCTTCATGGGAGGGTTTTACATCACCGCTACATTCATCTACAACTTCGTATTCTACACACACGCAAAGAAGTTGCGCCCATAATACACTGGAGTGCAGCACAACTCCGGGTATTCGTGTTACAATAGACCAAAGTTTTCTGTAAACGTTTTATACCCATGGACCAAGAACCCTTACAACAAGGCAAGCAGATGATCGCTCGAGCGGGCCGACCGCACGGAGGCAAACTGCTCTTGATTTTCGCTCCGATATCACTCTTTCTTGGTGCGGGACTGGTCGCGTATGCCGCATACTTTCTTCCAACCTCGAGCTTTGCCGAATACACACATCTGATCATCGGGATGATCGCATTCCTTGAAGCGGTAGTGATCACCATCATGATGATCGCCGTGATGCCGGGGTACAACTCATTCGTTGCGAAGGCTGGTGCTGCACTCTCTACCGCTGATGAGAATGAAAATAGGGCAGTGCGCGCGCTGATGGGTTCGAATTATGGTTTTTGGGATATCAACATCGTGAAGGACGAGGTGTTTTTCTCCGCACAAATGATGGCAATGCTCGGTTATCCGGACCGTTCACAGCTTGGAAAGCTTGAATTCTGGACCGGCAACGTCCATCCGGATGATGCCGAAGGGGTGAAACGCGCTATGGAGTATCATCTCGACAAGCGCACTCCTGAATATTCCATCGAGTACCGCATGAAGCGCGCAAACGGCGAGTTCTTGTGGGTATCAGACCATGGCATGGTGAAACTTGGTGCTGACGGCAAGCCCGCATTCCTTTCAGGTGTCACACAGGACATTTCGAATATAAGGCGCGTTCAAGAAGTCCTCGAATCGCGTACCACCGAACTTGAAGATGCGAAGAATAAGATCGAAGAAGAAGTGCAGAATGCACGCAAATTCCAGAAGGCAGTGGACTCATCGACCGAAGCAGTCTCTATCTCTTCTCCGGACGGTACTATCGTGTACGTAAACCCAGCATGGGTACAATTGAACGGCTATACTGATGCCGATGCACTCGGACGCAATCAGCGACTCCTCAAGAGTTCCGACACCAAACCTGATCTCTTCACCGCAATGTGGGAAAAGATAACCGCGGGCATGACCTTCACCACCGAAGACATCATCAATAAGCGCAAAGACGGCAGCATCTATCATGCCGAACTTTCGATCTATCCTATCAAGGAGGGCTCGAAGCTACTGTTCTATGTCAGTCTGTGTCAGGACATCACTCAGCGCAAGGAAATAGACCGCGCGAAGACCGAATTCGTTTCACTCGCATCACACCAATTGCGCACACCGCTTTCTGCTATCCGCTGGTACTCGGAGATGCTGCTGTCAAAATACGTCGGCGAGCTGAACGAGAAACAGCGCCAGTATGTGAAGGAGATTTATGCCGGCAACCTGCGCATGGTGGAGCTGGTGAATGCACTCCTCAATGTCTCACGCATCGACCTTGGCACATTTGCTATCGATCCTGAGCCGGTGAACCTGGTCGAGATCTGTGACAGCGTGCTTTCAGAACTCACTCCGCAGATCAACGAGAAGAAGCAGACCATCGAGCGTATCTTCACCAGTGCTCCAAAGGTCTACCAAGCGGATTCGAAGCTTATTCGCATCGTATTCCAGAACTTCCTTTCCAACTCGGTCAAATATACCCAGCCTGAGGGTCACATCACTGCCGAAATATCGACCAAGGAAGGAAATCTCTACATCAGGGTTTCTGATAACGGCTACGGCATCCCGAAGGGTCAGCACGGCAAGATATTCGAGAAGTTATTCCGGGCCGACAATGTGCGCCAAAAAGATACTGAAGGTACCGGACTGGGTATGTATATCGTCAAAGCTATCGTAGAGTCCTCCGGCGGCAAGATCTGGTTTGAGTCCGAAGAGAACAAAGGCACTACATTCCACGTCTTCATGCCGCTTACCGGAATGCCAAAGAAGGGCGGGATGAAAGGCCTGGGATAGTTTGCTTTTATAAAAACCTTGGAAATGCTAAGATAATCGCATATGGATGAAAAGAAAAAACTGAAGATACTCATTTTGGAAGATGAACGGCAGCTGGCAAAAGCAGTACGCGAAGCATTCAGTGC
>JAYTVK010000046.1:0-1876 GCA_043744595.1 Candidatus Lloydbacteria bacterium | reverse complement strand
CGGAATCGGTGCGCTTACAATTAATGATCTCGGTACGAACACCAAATACACAGAGTGGGACCGCCTCACTTTAGACACCAAACAGCTTGGCACGGTCGCATACTCTCCACTCTCTATCTTCGCTTCGAGTTCTGTCGCACTCGCAAGTACTACACAGATGGGTACGGGCAAGATTCTGTCTTTGAACAATGCGACAGGGGAGCAGTTCACGGTGACCAATAACGGTTCAGTCGGGATCGGCTCCTCATCTCCATCAGCACTCTTCGGCTTGTCACTTAGAGACACTCTATATATAGGAAGTACTACTGCCTCCAGTACCTTCGCAAACGGCATCAACCTGCAGGCAGGATGCTTATCCATTGCCGGTATATGCCTTGCGTCAGGCAGCTCCGCCTCCTCCACGCTCTTTGCAGACAACAACACTTGGAGCGGAAATAACTCATTCACCAAGCTGATCATCACCAACTCCACGACAACAAATGCGACCAGTACTAATCTCTCGACCGCACAGCTCGCGGTCACTGGTACGGGAACCTCTACTTTCGCCAACGGTATTCAACTCTCGGGTGGCTGCTTCCGTAACGCCGCAGGCTCGTGCGTCGGAGGAGGAAAAGACGCTACCTATATCGTTGCTGCATACAACAGTAAGAATGCCGGACTCGCGGACTATCAGGCGGATTATATTCACGATGAAGCGGAAATAAACGCTGCTATTAATGCTGCTTCAACAACCTCACGTGGTCGCGGTGGCAAAGTATATCTCCTTGAGGGAGACTTTAGAGTGGGTACTTCAACGGCAAGCAATGATGCGATTGTCATGGCATCGTCGACTGCTCTTGTTGGGTCTGGTAACGGCACAACGATTACTGTCGCCTCCTCGACCCCAGGAAACATCAGTGTCATTACTGCAAATCTTGTGAACGAAGTCACTATTGCGGATATGGTTATTGACGGTAATCTTGTGAATCAAACTACTGGTGTACAGCAGGGCGTCACGCTTACTGGTGCATCTTCTTCAACAGTTCAGCGTGTTGCGGTAAAAAATATAAGAAATTACGGAATACTTTTGGCAGTTACTTCCGTCAATAACAATATAACTGGAAATATTGTAACCGCGAATGGTGACAGAGGCATCTACCTTAGTCAGTCTTCTGGTAATACGTTGAGTGGCAACAGGTCAAATGGAAATACCACTGCTGGTATTGAAGTAAACACTTCCTCTCTTAATAATGTTCTGAACGGAAATATCACTAACTCGAATGGCACATATGGGATTTTCCTCGGAGCTTCATCCGATAACGGAGTCATTTCGGGGAATATTGCTAATTCAAACGGCACCTACGGTCTATTCATAAATTCCAGTAATAATGCAGTAACAGGAAATACCTTCAACTTGAACGGCTCATATGGAGTCTTTGCTGGGCTTGCGAACAACACCATTACGGGAAATACGGTCAATACAAATGGTGCGTCAGGCATTGTTCTTAGTACCGCATCAAATAGCATAGTGAGCGGAAACTCGCTCTACAATAATGGAGGAGCTGGGGCGAATCACGGCATCTATCTAATTTCCGCCAATCAAAATGTCATTTCCTCCAATAATATTCAAGATACTGCCGGTACTGGGTATGCAATCAATATTTTTTCAGGGTCTAGTAATGTTGTTACAGGTAACTACTACTCGGGACTAGGTGCCACAACTATCAATGATGCGGGTACTGATACCAAATACACCCAGTGGGACAGACTCACTCTCGACACCAAACAATTAGGCCAGGTCGCATACTCGCCGCTCTCTATCTTCGCCTCGAGCTCTGTCGCACTCGCAAGTACTACACAGATGGGCACCGGCAAGATCTTCTCATACAACACCGCA
>JAYTVK010000045.1:0-6031 GCA_043744595.1 Candidatus Lloydbacteria bacterium | reverse complement strand
GACCGTGCCAAGCTGTTTGGTGTCTAAAGTGAGGCGGTCCCACTCTGTGTATTTGGTGTTCGTACCGAGATCATTAATTGTAAGCGCACCGATTCCGGAGTAGAAGTTACCAGTGATGGTGTTGTCAGTAGATGCAGAAGTAGTAAGATTTATTGCATAACCTGTGCCCGCAGTGTCATTGATCTTATTTGTAGCGATAACATTGCGACTTGAACTTATGATCTTGATCGTATCATTTGCGCCACTACCCCCGTTTCCATCGAATGTATTCGCTGCAATTGAATTGTCATCCGATGAACTGATCTGAATACCACCGGTACTATTTGTGCTTATCGCATTGCCAGTGAATGAGTTGAAACTTGAAGCAAACATCACATCGATACCCGTGGTGTTGCCGTATATTGCATTACCACTAACGGAGTTGCTGCTTCCCCAAATTGCAACTCCTGCCCCAGAATTGCTTGCGACCGTATTTCCGGAAACACTGTTCTGACTTGCACCAACATCGAGACTGATTCCCTTTCCGTTGTTACTAGTCATGTTGCCACTTATTGAGTTATTGTATGAACTGCTCCAGAGGCGAATTCCCGCTGTCGCATTATTGGTCGCGGTATTTCCTGTAATACTATCGTTACTCGATTGCTGCAATTCAATACCATATGCGCCGTTCGAGAAAACAGTGTTCTGTGAAATCGTGTTCGAGTTTGAGTTTGCATACAAAAGGATGCCGTCCGATCCATTGTTTCCGAACGTATTTTGTGAAATGACATTATTGTTTGAACTCCACTGAAGATAGACTCCTTGGGCAGTATTCGAGTTCATGGTATTGCCGGTAATCTGATTACCGCTCGAATCATCCAAATAAATACCAGCATTATTGAAATTACGAATATTCAGTCCTTGAAGTGTCGAGGTAGAAACGTAGGTGAAATATATCGCGTTGTGTGTTCCGGTTGATTGATTTGCTTTGTTGCCGTCAAAAGTAATACTACTGACCAATAAATTCTTTGGTGTGATTGCTGCAGATACCCCCCTTGCTGCAAGGACGTTGATGTTACCGTTTGTCGATGATGCAACGGTGATTATTGTCCCTGGCCCTGAGCCTATAAGTGCGGTTGATGTGGCCATCACTATCGCATCCCCTGCGGTGGTCGACGTTCCCACTCTATAGTCTCCTTCCAAAAGATATACCTTGCCACCGACACCACGTGAAGAAGAGTATGCGGCTTGAATCGCTTGATTGATCTCAACTTGGTCATTCACGTAGTCTGCTTGGTAGTCGGCGTACTGTTTGTATGGTGAGTTGTATGCAGCGACCACATAGGTGCCAAGTTTGCCACCACTTCCCACGCAAGAGCCGGATGCATCACGGAAGCATCCTCCCGAGAGCTGGATGCCGTTTGTGAAGGTCGTCGTGCCGCTCCCCGTCACCGTAAGTACTCCGGTCGAGAGCGCACTCGTGGTCGCACCAATTGCAGTGAGGTTGGTCACGCTTGCATTGGTCGCAAACAAACTTGTACTCGTCGCCTGGGTGATAGTGGCAGTTGGTGCGAATAGTCCTCCGAATGCAGTGAGTAGCGAGGAGAAGAAACCAGTGCCTCCGACCGCAAGTGTGGCAGCGGGTGAAGTAGTACCAAGTCCCAGGAAGCCACTTGCGGTGAAGACCGAGGAGAGTACTCCTGCGGTGTTGTAGATATCGATGATGTTGGCGGTCTGTCCGGATGCAGGGATGAGTGCGAGGGTGGTGGTACCGGTGGCTCCGGAGATGACTGAAAGTTTGGCATAGCTGGTGGTGGTGGCACCGATACCGACACGGTCTGAGGTGGTGGCGAGGGTGACGGCTCCGACATTGTTGGTGGTCCAACCTCCTCCGGTACTTGCTCCTCCCACTGAGACGATACCACAGGTGATGTTGCCTCCTGCATCAGTGTTGAGTGCCTGGCCTCCTGCACAGGAAGTGACCGGGATGCTAAGTCCTGCGGTGAAGCGACCGTTCGTAGCGGTGAGTTGGGTGGCGAAGAGGTTGGTCGAGGTGGCGTTGGTACCGGTGGCTTGAGTGTAGGTGAGTTTATTGAACTGATTGGTGCCGAGGAATAGGTTGTTGTCCGCAAGCAGTGTGGATGACGCACCGGTACTTGTGGTGAGGCAGACACCCGATACTGCATAGCAGCCCGAGGTGATGTTGAGTCCTCCACCAAAAGAAGATGTCGCGGTGGTCGTACCGGTGAAGTATGCAGCGACAACTTGTCCTACCACCGAGAGTCGTGCGTATGGCGAGGTGGTACCGATGCCGACATTGACTGCATCAACCCCAGTGCCGCCGAGAATGATCGAGTTTGATTGACCGACCCGGGCGTTCTTGCCGATAGCGGTGATATTGGTCAGTGGTGTGGCAGAAGGAATAGCAGCATCACGCGACGCTTGATAGCCGAAGAAGTTTGCGAAGGTATCACTCTGTGAGCGCTGATCTACTGTTACGTTGTCACCGACTCCTGCCTGGTAGCCAATGGCGGTATTGTTGCTGCCGCTTGTATTGAAGAAGAGCGCACTGTTTCCGATCGCGGTGTTGCCGGTGCCATCAGTGTTTGAGTTGAGGGCATATGCGCCGATGGCGGCATTGTCATTACCGTTGGTGTTTGAAAACAGTGCACTGCGTCCAAGTGCGAGATTGTTGGTACCCGTGGCAGAGAGTGCAGTTGAGGAGCCGAGCAGTGATTGATAGCCGAGCGCGATGTTGTACGAGGAAGAGGTGGAGTAAAAGAGGGCACTTCCGCCGATGGCGACATTGTTGCTCCCGGTGAGGTTGCCTTGCAGTGCGCCCACGCCAATAGCTTGGTTTTGAATACCGCTCGTGTTGAAGAGGAGCGTGTTCCTTCCGATCGCGGTGTTGTCCCCACCTGAGACATTGTTGTACATTGCACCGTCTCCGATCGCTGTGTTGTATGCACCGCTTGTATTGAAATACATGGCAGAGCGTCCGGCGGCAAAGTTTCCACCTCCAGTGGTGTTGCTGTAGAGCACCTGAGAGCCAAGCGCAGTATTTTCTGAGCCGGTGGTGTAGGAGTAGAGGGCGCGGTTGCCGGCAGCAAAGTTATTGGTACCGGACATGAAAACAGTGGTGGAGCCATACATCGCCTGTTGTCCGAGTGCGATGTTGTCGAAGGTGGAGGATGCATTGTATAGCGACTGAAAACCATTGGCGATATTTCTTGAGCCGGTAATGTTTTTATAGAGAGCTTGGTAGCCGAGTGCGTTGTTGTCGCTGCCGGTAGTGTTGGAGTACAAGGCTTGATTGCCGAGTGCAGTATTGGAGTTGCCGTCAGTGTTACTAAAGAGTGCACTGTCGCCGAGTGCGTTGTTAAAGCTGCCGTTGGTATTACCGAGGAGTGCATTGCTGCCGAACGCATTGTTTGCACTGCCGATGGTATTTGCTAAGAGCGCGAAGTGTCCGAGTGCATTATTGTAGTTGCCTGAAGTGTTGCTAAAAAGTGCGAGGTAGCCGATGGCATTGTTGTATGCTCCTGAAGTATTTTTTGCAAGTGCAGAAAACCCTCCGGCGAAGTTGCTGCTTCCGGTCATGGGTACAGTGGAAGACCCCAACAGTGTATTCGCACCAAATGCGATGTTGTTATTTGCGCCGGTGGTGTAATTGACAAATGCATTGTTGCCGATCGCAAGATTGTTTTGGGTGAGAAATGGACTCGAAGTTCCTCCGCCGTTCACGAAGATATTTCCAGTGCTTGAGGTTCCGAATGTGGCGACGCCATACTGGTTGATGGAGAAGAGATTCTCGTCGGTTGAGGACGAGATGGCAAATGGCATCTCTCCTCCTGCTGCTTTGATTGCGAGCTTTGCGTATGGCGATGAGGTGCCGATACCAAGACGTTTGTTGACGTTATCAAAGAAGAAGTTAGTTGCGTCGGAGGTAAATACGCCCGCACCGTTCGAGAACTGGATAGCACCAGAGATACCGGATGCTACGGATGAGGTGAGACATGTACCGCCCACGGAGAAGCAGCCATTTGCAAGGCTAATGCCGTTATTAAAGGTAGAAGTGGAGTTACCAGTGATGGCGAGGTTCGTACTCGTGCTGTTCGATGAGGTGCTATTGCCCAGTGTGACACCATTGAGTGTGGTTGAGCCAGTGACAAATAGTGTGCCTGACTGATGATTCTGTGAGTACAGGTTGGTTGAGGATGCGAGAGTGGCGAAGAAGGAGGTACTGGTGGCATTCGTCGTCGTACTGTTCCCGATGATCGCGTTCGTGGCCGCAAGCGTGGTGATGGTGCCGTTGGTCAGCACACCATTGGTGGCAAACAGATTGGTGGTAGTGGCACTGGTACCGGTAGCTTGGGTGTAGGTGAAGTTCTGGAGTGAGGACGCTCCGATGGTGCCTGAGGTAGTGGCGAAGAAGGAACCGCTATAGAGCGTGGATGAGGTGGCAGCGATAGTGCCTGCACTTGTCCAGTATGCAATAGATCCGATCGAGCCTCCGGAGAGTGGCGCCTGGTAGTCGGTACCTGCAACTGCAGGGATGACACTTCCCTGTGCGTTTGTCTTGAGGAGTGTCGAGGTGAGTGTACTGATGGCGAGGGCGGTGGTGGTTGCCTGTGAGGAGGTGCTGTTGCCGAAGGTGATGTTGTTGAGTGCGGCGGAGCCGTAGACAGATAAGGAGCCGAACTGTGCTGCTTGTGCGAACAGGTTGGTGCTTGAGGAGATGGTTGCGAAGAAGGTGGTGGAGGTGGCGTTTGTACCTGTGGCGTTGGTGAAGAAGAGTTTGTTCAGCTGAGTGTTGCCCGCGAAGGTATTGTTGTCTGCAAGCAGTGTGGTGGTGGCAGCAGAGAGACCGGAGAGTGCACCGCAGATCACTTGGCCGCCGTTCGAGAGCTGGAGTGCGGATGCACCTGCGCAGGCACCGGTGGCGAGGAAGAGTGCGGAGGTGGAGGCGGAGGTGAAGGTGGCGGAGGATGCGAAGAGTGAGGTGGTGGTGGCGTTGGTGGTGGTGCTTCTCGTGATGTTTGCACCAACAGCAGTGAGGCTTCCCGTTGTCTCATTTGTGGATGAGGCGGTGACGGTGGTGACGGTGGTAGCGAACAGATTCGTGCTCGTACTATTAGTAGAGGTGGAATTAGCGAGCGTGACATTACCGAGGGTTGTGGAGCCGGTGACGGCGAGGGTGCCGAGTGTGGTGTTGCCACCTGTCAGTGTACCGACGCTAAGATTCGTCGTGGTGGCATTGGTGGTCGTACTGTTCCCGAAGAGTGCACCTGCGGCAGCGAGGATTCCACTGAAGAGACCACTGCCTGCGACCGAGAGTACTTGTGAGGGAGAGGTAGTACCGATACCGAGGAAGCCACTTGCCGTGAAGACCGAGGAGAGAGCCCCTCCCGTGTTATAGATATCGATGATGTTGGCGGTCTGTCCGCTTGCAGGGATGAGTGCGAGGGTGGTGGTACCGGTGGCTCCGGAGATGACTGAAAGTTTCGCGTAGCTGGTGGTGGTGGCACCGATACCGACACGGTCTGAGGTGGTAGCGAGTGTGACGGCACCGACATTGTTGGTGGTCCAGCCTCCTCCGGTACTTGCTCCTCCCACTGAGACGATACCACAGGTGATGTTGCCGCCTGCATCAGTGTTGAGGGCCTGGCCTCCTGCACAGGAAGTGACCGGGATGCTGAGTCCTGCAGTGAAGCGACCGTTTGTAGCGGTGAGTTGGGTGGCGAAGGCGTTGGTGCTGGTGCTGTTGGTACTCGTACTGTTCCCGAGGATCGCATTCGTGGCCGCAAGCGTGGTGATGGTGCCGTTGGTGAGCACACCGTTGGTGGCAAACAGGTTGGTACTGGTGGCACTGGTACCGGTGGCTTGGGTGTAGGTGAAGTTCTGGAACAGTGATTGGCCTGCAGTGCCGGTTGAGGTGGCGATGAAGTTCGCAGCAGCGACCGTGCCTCCGACGGAGAGTTTGTAGAACGGGGTTGATGAGCCGATGCCGACGTTGCCTGAAGCGCCGTCGATGAAGAGTTTTGCTCCGGCA
>JAYTVK010000044.1:0-1887 GCA_043744595.1 Candidatus Lloydbacteria bacterium | reverse complement strand
GTGGAACAAATTATGGGACCTCGTCACGCGCCGAAATATACCTCGCATCAGTAAAAGGATATAAGCGTATGGTCGAAGTATGGGTCACCGGACAGGTTTCTGTGCAATAATGAATATCGCAAATGAATATCGTAAGCGCCATGAATATCTTCCATAAATATCGAAATACAGCAAAACGTACCGCACAAAGCGAAGTAGTAAAAGGTTTCTCACTTATTGAGATGATCGTATCAACCTCGGTCTTCATTGTGGTCATGCTCATTGTGGTCGGCGCGATGATCAGTCTTGATACTGCAAGTCGTAAGGCGCGAGCTATTCGTGTCGCAATGGACAATATTTCTGCCGCGACTGATTCGATGTCGAGAAATATTCGCATGGGCTCGTACTATCATTGCGGTTGCGGTGACTCGACACTGCGGAGCGTCGGAGATCCGACTACCTCCGGGGACATGAGCTTCCCTGATACTCCGCGTGATTGTCCGATGACTGATGTGGATGGTAATGGCGGCGATCAATGCATTGCCTTCATTAGTCAGCAGGACGATCATATCGTGTATCAGCTCAAAGACGGTCGTATTCAGCGTTCACGTGACGGCGGTACCACCTTCATTCCGCTCACGGCTCCCGAGATTTCTGTCAGTGATATGAAATTCTTTGTGAATGGAACGACACTCAATAGTCAGCAGCCTGCGATCACCATGCTTTTGCGCGGTAAGGCGTCACTCAGCGGAAAAGTGGTCACCGACTTTAATTTACAGACGACACTTGGAAGCCGTACCCCCAATTACAGTACCTTCCCATAATATGAAGATCCTAACCACACAAACAACAAAAGGTATTACGCTCATTGAGACGGTTGTCGCCGTCACTATTCTTGTCGCCGCTATTACCGGCCCGATGACCCTTGCGTCTCAGAGTCTCAAGGCATCACGTGACGCGCGCAATGAGCTCATTGCGACACATTTGGCTGAGGAAGGCATAGAGATACTGCATAGTGCAAGAGATAATAATTCTGCTGCAGACATCTCAGCTCCGCGTACTGCCTGGATGAGTACTATTTATGCCGACTGTGTTTCCGGCTGTGTTGTCGATCCGACCGATCACTCCACTCCGGTATGGGGAACGAATGCGTTCATCGCATGTCCTTCAGGAGATTGTAGTGCGGTGAAGTATGTCTACACGAATCCTGTCACGGGTCTCTATAAGCAGAGCCTGAATCCTCTGCCTGCGCCTTGGGTCATCACACCGTTCACTCGGGTCATCACACTACAGGGAATAGACAGTGCCAGCGGACCGCTGCGGCAAGTGAAGATAGTGTCTACGGTCACCTACATGGGTTTTGGGAACACTCCGCGCGTCGTCACCGTGGTCGATGATCTCTATAATTGGTTCCCTCGACTCAACTAATATGAAATTCTCTCATAATAAAAAAGAGCAGCAGAAAGGCTACATTCTTCTCATGGCGATACTCATCGCAAGCATCATTCTCGCCATCAGCTTCGGTATTTATGCACTCACTATCAAAGAAGTGATACTGGCATCCTTCCTCAAGGATTCCTCGATGGCGCTTGGAGCTGCAGACCGCGCAATGGAGTGCACGCTGTATTGGGATCGCAGTGCTCCCCAAGATGGTTTTTCGTACACAATATTTACCACATCTACCCCCGACTATACTTTTCAGCCTGGCACTGTTGCCACGGCACTTTGCGATACGACCGATATCCGTGACAATTCCCAAACCGGATGGACTGCAGTAAATACTACTGCTGATACCGGACTCACCACATTCACTCTCAGCTATCCCGACAAGACCTGTGCTGAAATATCAGTATTCAAAGAGAGTAATGGGACCACCACTATCGTTTCCAATGGTTACAATATCTGCGG
>JAYTVK010000043.1:0-1890 GCA_043744595.1 Candidatus Lloydbacteria bacterium | reverse complement strand
CTAGGTTCAACAAGTAAGTGCAACACTCCTGTAATATTAAGAGTGATATGGCATATAAGCATTTCAGCATTCTGGAGCGTGAGGCGATTCAAGACGGTCTGTGGCTAAAAAGGTCGATACGCAGCATGGCAAAAGAGCTCGGGCGAAGCCCCTCATCGGTATCTCGCGAGATCACCAAGAATATCCCCGATATCAAGCGACGATACACACCCCGCTTGGCTCATGAGCGCGCACAGGAACACCGCACTCATCGTGGCAGAACGGAACGTCTTAAGAACAACTTCATTCGCGTGTATGTGGCGGAGAAGCTCAAGGAAGGCCTTTCTCCAGAGCAGATCGCAGGAAGACTTTCACGCGAATATCCGAAGGAACGTATCTCTCACGAAGCGATCTATCAGTTCATCTATGCGCAGTTTCATCGTGGTGGGAGAGGACGTCTCCTTGGCGAAGATCTGCGTATCTATTTGAAGCGACGGCATAAAGCACGACAAAGGAAAGGTATGCGCAAAAGCCAGCGTTTATGGAAACCCAGAGGGCTTTCCATTGATGATCGTCCGAAGAGCATCGAGCGACGCCTCACTCCCGGTCACTGGGAGGGTGACTCTGTGGTCTCGCGCCAGAGTATGGTTGGTCTAAATACGCTGGTCGAACGGAAGACCGGAATGGTGTTCATCTCAAAGATAGTGAACGGGACGGCGCAGGAAACAACCGCAAAGGTGGAGCGACGTTTGGGGACACTTCCTCACCATCTTCGCAAGACGCTCACCCTTGATAACGGCTCGGAGAATGCGGGGCATGCGGAAATCACAAACACCATCGGGACAAAGGTCTATTTCGCTCACCCCTATCACTCGTGGGAGCGCGGAACGAATGAAAATACCAATGGACTCATTCGCTGGTATCTTCCCAAAGGCACTGACTTTGCTACAGTGTCTGATGAAGAGATCGCGCGTATCGAACAAGCGCTCAACAATCGACCGCGGAAACGGCTGGGGTGGAGAACCCCATTAGAAGTATGGAGTGTTGCACTTCAGGGTTGAATGTACCCTTGCCCCGATTGACGCGATGGGGTAGGATATGGTCTGAACAATTTTTGCTCTTTTAACAACAAGGAGATATTCCGATGCAACTAGAACACTTCTTCCCAAGCGTGGGAATGCTCTCAAGTGATGAATTCCTCGACGTAACCTTTCCGCGGATCGCCGCCATGTTCCCAATGATTCTTGGTCATGTGGACGCGCTCCCCGAGAAAGGCAGCTACTACGTTCCGCCGCACGCAGACGGCAAGATCTACCTCATGCGCGGCAAGGATGGCAATATCCGCGCTTATCGCAACGCCTGTCCGCACCGCAATGCGCAGTTCGCACCGGTGGACACCGTGATCAACGACGTCCTGTTTTCTCGCCGGGGCATGGCGGCACGAAGTGATCTCATCCGCTGCCCGTGGCATGCGAAGGCGTTCAATCATCTCGGCATTTCCCTCGACCGCAACTGCGGTGACCTACACGAGGTCCCGCTCGAGATCGTCGGCGGGTTCATCTTTGAAGGCGGCAAGAGCGTCAGTGATCATCTCGCTGACCTCACCCGGAGTCCCGAGTTCGCCGAGTACAAGCTCAGTCCCGTTGCACACGGTATCAGGCTCCGACTACACACCTCGATGGTGTGCAAGGAGCCGTATACCGCAGCGACCGGCATGGCAATTTTCGGCGACGACGATCATGTGAACAAGATCCACAAAAAGACCTTCAACTTCATGGTCACAATGCGGTCTCTTCGCGTGAGGAAGGGGAATAACTGGAGCGCGCAGTTTGTTGCGTGGGGCGGTGAGGGACATGATGTGTCTCCCGAGTACAAAGCGTATATCGATATGGTGCTCGCGCGCTGTCGCGG
>JAYTVK010000042.1:0-6062 GCA_043744595.1 Candidatus Lloydbacteria bacterium | reverse complement strand
GCCTTGATGTGGTGCTGTCCTTTATGTCCATTGACCATTCTGCGTCATCTGTGATGATCGCACTTCCACTCTCCCTCTTTCGGTTGATATAATAGAGTGAGTTGATTTGCAATGTAAGTAGAGTGCTGTGTACTCCATCAACATTGTATATATAGACATTATTTACTTTTAGCAAGATCTCATGAAATTGAAATTTCTCCCTGTGTGCGCAACGCTCATCCTCCTTGCAACTGCAACACCTGCACTTGCGGATACATCCAGCGACTGCGCACTCCTTAGCCGAAACCTTAAGCTCGGCATGACCGGGAGCGATGTAAAAGCGCTACAGAGACTACTGAATGCTCAGGTTGCTACTCGTGTCTCTGATTCGGGACCCGGCTCCCCCGGAAATGAAGGTGTCTACTTCGGCACAAAGACCAAGTTGGCTGTAGTGCGTTTTCAGGAACTCTACAAGGGTGAAGTCCTCACTCCTGCGGGGCTCACGAAGGGAAACGGATTCGTCGGATCACTTTCTCGGGCAAAACTGAAATTACTTTGTGGCAGTAGCGTAGCAACGGGCAGTACTACACCCACTCCGTCCCCTATCCCTACACCCACCTCTCCTCCTGCGTTGCCCACTCCCCCTCCTGCTCCAAGACCATCTGCAGTCAATGTCCCTGCATGGATGAATGAGAAGCCGAACACGAAGCCGTATATCGGAATTCAACCTGCGTATGCAGTACATCAAGGGGACACCTTCGTTGTAAACGGCGGTGGGTACTCAAGTGTTTCTAATACAGTAAATATCGGCAGCCTCTCATTTACTGGTCTGGTGCCGACAAAAAGAGGATCACTTGAGGTAAAGATCCCAGCAAACGCAACCAAGGGTAAATTTGATCTTACATTCACAAACAGCAAGGGAACAAGCAATAAGACGTTCGTCATCATCACTGACCCTGCCGCCATCGCCCCGAAAGTGACCGCCTTTACTCCGAAGACGGGACTCGAGGGTGCTCAGATCACGGTGACGGGTACAAATTTTTCGAGTGAATGGAATGAACTTATCGTAGGAAGCGAACTCGTCAAAGCGGGGCCATCCAAAGACGGTAAGACACTGACGTTTACCGCAACTCTTCCTGTCCCGGGACTAAATCCCGGACAGGATGTCGGAACCACCAAGCTTGAAATCCCCCTCTGGTTCTACGTTATTAACCCGAATGGAGTATCCAATAGCTCCGTGTTCACTCTTAACATCTAAGCTGCATACTCCATGAAAAAATTATCTCACAAGCAATTCCGCATCCTTCTCCGCAGTGCCAATCTCTTTCTCGGAGCACTCATGGTCGTCACTCTTTCATATGTGGTCATGACCAAGCATCACACGCAGGCGGCGGGAACCACGCTTACTGATGCCCAAGCTGCACTTGCTACCGCTATTGCCGGAGTACAGACCGCATCAAGCTCGGTAGCGGCACTCGTCAATCAAAACACCACATCGGCAACTCAGGTCATCACTACTGCCGTCACACAGGGACTTACCGCCATTGGCACCACATCGGCAAACTTGACCTCGATGACGAATCTTAACCCGACGACGCTCGCGAATATGGTGAATGCATCTGTTGCACAGGGAGTCGGGGCAGGCACAGTGAGTCTCACACAGATCGCCAATGCAGGGAAAATTACCAACGGAGATGCTGCGGCACTTGCTACGGCTGCCGTCCAGCAAGGAGTCTTGGCGGGGACAGTAAATCTCACGCAGATAACTAATCTCGCGACGATCAAGAGTTCGGATATCAATACACTCATTGATACTGCGCTTTCACAGGGTGTTGCTGCGGGGACAATAAACCTCAATCAAGTCACTAGTATCACTACGCTTACACCAGCAAATCTCAAGAATGCGGTCTCGGTTACTGTCACTGAAGCCATGAAGAATGGCATTGTGCTTACAAACGCTCAGCAGACAACCATCATCAATCAAGCGCTTGCCGCTCTTCCTGCCTCCGGCGCATTTGATGTAAATGCACTCAAGAACGCTGTCGCTACACAAATAGTAAGTGTTACCGGCGCTGGCACCGTCGCAACTATCGTGAGTGGGCTTACCACCGGCACCGTTGTTGCGTTCCAAAGTGCCGTCATGGATGCTGCACAGTCATCTGCACTCACACAAATAACCGCACTTACAGGCACGGTCAATCTTTCCGCTATTCAGAATACTATTGCAGGCGCAGTCATCAGTGAGACAGGACTCGGGTCGGTCGCCGGGATTGCAGGATCACTTGGAGCCGCAACAACAGCAGGCTTTGCAAATCTTGTACAAGGGTCAATCACCACTCAGGCAGCATCAAGCATTCAAAGCATCGGAGGCATAGTGGATCTCACTGCGGCCAAGAATGCAATTGCAAATAGTATTGTGAGCAGCACAGGACTCGGTTCGGTCGCAAGTATTTCTGGCTCATTCACTACAGCCACCGCAAGTCAGTTTACCCAGGCGGTAAAAGGTACCATCACGACCAGTGCGAGCGCTGCACTTGCGGCACTCGGTACAACCGTAGATATCACTTCAATACAAAACGCTATTGCCGGAAACATCAGTGGAATTACCGGACTCGGAAGCGTGGCTGCAATTTCAGCATCACTGACGAATATAAATGCAGCTTCACTCACGGCTGCGATCAAAGATTCAGCAGTCCAGAACGCACTCGCTCAGCTATCTATCACTACTCCTCTCACTGCAGCAAGTATCCAAAATATCATCGGTACACAGATCGCAAGTCTTACGGGCGGCAATCTCGCAACCATCACTGGTGGAATAAATACGAGTGTTACGGCACTACTTGTCGGGATCATGGACGTGCAGCAGAAGCTTACTGCGATGATGGCAGGAATACAGGCGCAACTCACCAATCTTACAAAGCTCGCGTCTGATCTTGCGAACAATATACTCACCAATCTCTCAGCTGCCGCGCTCGCAAGTATCAATGCATATATTGCAAACATACAAACAGCCGTTACTGCAGCGGTCGGTACCATCTCCAGCACCCTTACCAGTTCCGTCGGATCCATTTCAACTGCTGCAAGCAACACCTCTTCGACAGGCAGTGCTTCGGCATCAGATAGCTCAAGTGTCAGCAATTCTGATAGTCAAACGACATCTGATAGTTCCTCACTCTCGAATGATTCATCCTCATCAAATAGCAATTCAACTTCTGCAAGCAATACTGCAAACTCAAGTGGCGGCGGCGCAGAGACACCCTTCGGTGGTATGTCGACATACGTGTTCTACTGCACGTGCTCATATGCCATCGCTATCACTATCAACGATCTGACTCAAACAATGGGAGTTACTCAGCCGCTTCTTTACGAGCCTGGACAAAGTACACTCTATCCGTACGGTCAGGTATTTTCTGAAGGAGTCTATCTCCTTGGTCTGTGGACGTCGGGTGGTAACTGCGAATATTATGTCGGCAAAGGTTGCTCGACGTATACGGTTCAAGGAACCATGAGTATGGTCGGAACCTCAATGTAGTTGACACAGGTCGCTCCAAATAAAAAGAACCGGAACTACCGGTTCTTTTTATTTCACTATTTACTCTCGGGTCGACAGACGACGAAATATGTGTCAAACCGTCGGCTTGTCGCTAGGATATTTCTTTGTCGGTATGCATCTTCATTGAGACGCGTGCTGCAAGAAGTAGCCATAGGTCAATGGAAAGATCTTCTCCGCGTATTGATACGGGGATACCAAGTTTCACAAACACATCACTGAGTTCAGATCTAGAAATGCTGAGTGATTGCGCAATATTACCCAGCAACATTTTCCTCTTTGAGCCTAGACCAGCTTTCACAATAGTGAAATATGTTTGTGTGTCGATATCAGTAAAACGTGAACGTCCGATATGCTCAACCAAAACAATTGCCGAATCTACTTTTGGCGGCGGCGAGAATGACCCACGTTCTACGGTCGCAATATAGCGTGGTGTACCGAATGCTTTAACTGAGAGAGAAAGCATTCCCTCCTTCTTGTTTTTTGCAATAATTTGTTCAGCAACCTCTTTTTGCACTAAGAAAACCATCAGCGACGGTTGGCGTAATATTTCGAGAAACAACCGGAATAGGTAGCCGGTAATATAGTAAGGAATATTGGCGATAAGTTTGTACGACTTCTCGCCTAGGTAGGCTGTATTGAATAATTTTTCCTGAGTTTCGCTGTTGCGGATGTCTCCCTCAATGAGCAATAGTTCTCCACATGAAATAGCGTCGCTGAAGCGTTTGGTAAGGAGTGTAATGGCACGCTCATCTGTCTCTACTGCAATGACATGCGCACCCGATGCCAAAAGTGCTTCGGTGAGCACTCCTTCACCTGGGCCTATCTCAAGCACAAGATCATGCTTTGAAAGTAGAGATGCATCGATGATCTCCTTCAGTGCTGTCTCTGACCGCAGAAAATGCTGGCCAAGAGATTTTTTTGCCTTGAGTTCATTCATATCTAAATATAGACAACATCCTCATTCTCGTCATCCCATCCCAAGAGACTCACCTTCCCGCTTTTGTTGCCGCTAAATCTCTCCCGCGCAAGACTCCCGTCGCGTGATTCGAATGAGAGCAGAGAGTCACTGATGTCAGAAAGGAATTCAGACGGAAGGTTCACTTGGCGTGTACCAAAGATGGTACGGAACGATGCATATGAAAGGAATACCCTTTTTGCCGCTCGGGTGAGGGCGACATAGAATAACCGCCGCTCCTCCTCACGTTCAGAGAGGTCTTTGCTTTCGTCCTGTGACCTACGCGAGGGAAATAGGTCCTGCTCCATTCCGGTAATGAATACATTCTCGAACTCAAGCCCCTTTGCTGCATGCACAGTCATGAGCCTGACTGCATCTTCATCGGTTTTCATATTGTCTTGATCAGATTCCAGTGCGACATCAGCGAGAAATTGCTCAATACCCTCTTTGCCTTCGAACGGGTCATATCGAGTTGCAACAGTCACGAGTTCGCGTACGTTCGCGAGTCGCTCGGTATCTTCGTCGTCACCGTCCGAAAGCATTGCCTCAATACCCGTTTCTTTGATGATATAGCTGATGAGCTCTGATGGGCGCATGGTTTCTGATGATCTTTCTATGCGTTCAAGTAATTGATAGAATGCATCGACCTTCGAGCGCATAGTTGCCGGCAGTGTGTTCTTCTCTCCACGCAGGATCTTTTCCAGTGTCACCTTTCCGACACCGCGCGCAGGAACATTGATCACGCGTTCAAGATCGAATCGTGCGAGCGGATTCAGCGCAGCACGTAGATACGAGACAACATCTTTCACTTCTTTGCGTTCATAAAAACGGGTTCCGAGCACCTGGTATGGGATCCCCGAATACAGCAGTGCTTCTTCAAGTACGCGCGACTGAAAATTCGTGCGGTAGAGTATCGCTGCATCTTTAGGACGTGAGCCTGCATCAATGAGCGAAGCGATTTTTGAAGCGACATAGCGCGCTTCATCTCCCTCATCATATGATGCCATGAGCGAAAGACGCTCACCCTCGTTATTTGTGGTGAATAATTTCTTTTCTTTGCGCATCGTATTTTTTGCGATCACATTATTTGCGGCAGAAAGAATGGTCTGGGTTGAGCGGTAGTTCTGCTCAAGAAGGATGACTTTTGCACCTGGGAAGTCGGTCTCAAAATTGAGGATATTCGATATCGACGCGCCTCGCCAGCTATAAATATTTTGATCACTGTCGCCGACCACACAGATATTCTTCCTTACCCCCGAGAGGAGCGATGCAAGTCTATACTGCACCTCATTCGTATCCTGATACTCGTCGACATGGATGTATTGCCACTGCGTGACGAAGTAATTACGAACTTCTTCGTGCTTCTCGAGTAGACGTACGGTCTTCTCGAGTAGATCGTCAAAGTCGAGCACAGAAGCCTCACGCAGCGAGTGTTCATAAATGGTGAACACTCGCGCAAGAGCCTGGGCAAGATAGCGATTTTGAGTGATCTTTTCGATGTTTTCGCTGGTACCCATATTCCCTTTATGGCGGGAAATGAGCGACTGTATCTTGCGGGGTTCGAATTGCTTTGGA
>JAYTVK010000041.1:0-1964 GCA_043744595.1 Candidatus Lloydbacteria bacterium | reverse complement strand
TGAACTCCGGCTTCATGCCGACACACAACGGACCGCCCTGGCGGCCCGTTTTCTTTTATATCGATGAGAACTGTTCCATAATAGATGAGTGAAGAAGATGAGATATATTATCGGTATCGATGAAGTCGGCCGTGGGCCACTGGCGGGCCCTGTTGCTGTTGGTGCGATCGCAGCGACTCCCGCCATGCTGCGCAAATTTCGTACGATCAAAGAATCGAAACAACTCTCCGAAGCAAAGAGGGAAGAGTGGAATAAAAAAATGCACGCGGCAGTTTCTCCCGACTTACGCCTCGCTGTCGCAATGGTCTCTGCTACACAGATAGACCGTATCGGCATCGCTCCGGCGATCAGAAAAGCACTCGCAGCGGCACTGCGAAAACTCGCTATCGACCCGAATAGCTGCGAGGTGCTCCTCGACGGCGGGCTCAAGGCGCCGCTCGAATATACAAGACAGCAGACGATCATCCGCGGCGATGCTACTGAAACAGCAATAGCAATGGCATCAGTGATAGCAAAGGTAAAGCGTGACAGACTCATGGTAGCGCTGGATAAAAAATATCCCCGCTATGGCTTTGCACAACATAAAGGCTATGGCACTCGCTTCCACATGACGGTACTCCGAACTCACGGACTTTCACCGCTCCACCGCGCCAGTTTCTGCTCGTTCCTCAAAAAGCCTTGACAGAATGCTATATCGTTGTAATCTAAAATCTGAACAACAACGGAGGTTCTTTATGTGTACCGAGGTTTCCGAAAAAACAGCACTTGTCCGCATCCTAAGCGACGGCTACGTGCGCGTCTGCCACACCACGCCGCAGCAAATGGGGAGCGCACTGTGCCACGTGAACAACAAGTGGTCCGGGCGGGCAATCCGTTTCCAGCTGAGTCACCATGACGAGCACCGCGACTGGCATCATGTCACACCGGTCTTCCGCGCTACCGTGGACGAAAAGACTCGCGACGTGGTTCTGCTCGGTCTGCGCAACGACCTGACCGAATACTTCAGCGGCTAGCCCACAAGGCGACGCCCGCGCAAGGCTCCTACTATCTTACGAGATACAGAGGAGCCTTTTGCATATTTCGACACCCTTTCCTGCATAAAGGCCTCTCCACTTGCTAATTATTTCCTTTTGCGTATACTAGCTATCACTATGGTAGTTCGAATGAGACACACAAAGGGACACACGGCTAACCGCCGTTCCCACCACGCACTCAAGGGCGCGCGCTTTGTCGCATGCTCGAAATGCGGCGCACAGCACCTGATGCACCGCGTATGCACCAACTGCGGCAATTACCGCGGACGTATGGTTGTCGATACCCTCAAGAAGGAGATCAAGAAGACCAAGAAGGCCGAGGCGCGCAAGGGAACCACTACTCCCGCCGAAGCTCCGAAGGAGAAGGCAAAAGAACTCAAGGCTCCGAAAGCTGAGACCAAGAAGAAGACCGATGGTCCAAAACGCGTAAAGAACGAGAACGCCTAAATAGGTACTGCAAAAAAATCGAGTAATCGATTTTTTTGTTGTCTGCTATAAAAACACACCAAAAACCCTTGCCCTATATAACAACACCGTTTATACTTCTAGATGAAGATCCTTATATATGGCGAATCGGCACCTTTCACGAAGCATAGTACTCCAATCCCTATTCGAATGGGATTTCACAAGCCATAACTCGGCGGGTGGCGGTATCACTGTCGATGAAGTGCTCACACGCAATATAGAAGAATTCGCTCCGGGATTGAACGATGCGACGTTCATGGCGGACCTCCTCAATAATATTCTGGCGAAACAGCCTGAACTCGATATGATCATCGAGAAGGCTGCGCCTGCATGGCCAATCGACCGCATCTCGGTGGTGGATAGAAATGTGTTGCGCATCGGACTCTACGAGCTGCTCTTCGGAGACCGCGGTGAAGTCCCTCCAAAAGTTGCCATCAATGAAGCTATTGAACTCGCGAAGACCTT
>JAYTVK010000040.1:0-6427 GCA_043744595.1 Candidatus Lloydbacteria bacterium | reverse complement strand
GGGCGACTTTGCGGTGGCCGGTGGCAGTCAGGGCTTGAGATTCTCGAATGACCTCTTCATCTCTTCAAACCTTGCGATGAGCGGGTCAAACAATGCGTAGATGCCGCTGAGCGCTTCCTTTTCCTTTTCGGTCAGCTGACTTGGAGCGACACGCTTGAGCTCATTCATGCTGCGTGCGATCCGTGCAACACCCGGACGCAACTCTTCCGGCAGGTGTTCGGTCGACATGCCACCGAGCGCCGACGTGACCGCGGTCACTTGATCGAGTGCTTTGGTGACACTCCCCTGCATCTCGAGGATGGCACGTTCGCGTGCATCGCCAAGATCTTTGATCGAGCGGATGATCTGGGTCAGTGCGTGGGCGCGCATACTTCCGGCGACACTGGGGCGAATATGCTGCTGTGCAAGGGCAGTAAGCAGCATATGGAGAAGCCGGAGCTGAGCGCCGATCGATGCGTGTAAGAGTTCTTTCATGTGAACCTCCGGTAGCAGTTGGGGGGGGGAACTTTCAACTTGAAATAGTACAGTACATATTGTATTTAGTCAAGTGACGCGTCATTTCACGTGAGAAGATTTTTTTGTTCTCTTCTTATTCTTCTTCTACAACAAGACCGTAGAGTATTGCACCGATGACTGCACCGACGATAGGTGCCAGCCAGAATAGCCAGAGTTGTGATACCGCCCAATCCCCCGCAAAGAGCGCGACTCCGGTGCTGCGAGCGGGATTTACCGAAGTATTCGTAACAGGAATACTGATCAAATGAATGAGTGTGAGCGCAAGACCTATCGCAAGCGGTGCAAAACCATGTGGCGCGCGCTTGTCCGTAACCCCAAGGATGATGAACAAGAACATCATGGTCATCACAATTTCTGTAATCAGCGCTGCCAGCATCGAATAGCCGCCGGGTGAATGCGCACCATACCCATTTGAGGCAAACCCCGAAGCGAGATCAAACCCGGGTTTCCCTGAAGCGATCAGATAGAGTACTCCACCCGCAATAATTGCTCCGAGTACTTGTGAGAAAATATACGCGGGCAACTTCTTTGCCGGGAACCTGCCTGCAACAGCAAGGCCGATCGAAACAGCCGGATTGAGGTGGCATCCGGAAATATTTCCGATCGCATACGCCATTGTCACGACGGTTAAACCGAATGCGAGCGAGACACCGAGCAGACCTATTCCAACATTGGGAAATGCTGCTGCGATGACTGCGCTACCGCATCCGCCAAGGACGAGCCAAAATGTACCGATGAGTTCAGCTCCATACTGCTTCATTGCTTTTGCTTCCATAGAAAAGAGAATTTATATATAAATGATCGTAACGGACACGAAATATGCTTCGTGTCACCATGTCTTCATCATATGCTCTTCATCTCAGAGTGCAAAGGAGAACTATACACCGTACATCTTTTGCGAGAATGAACAGAAGTTTCAAATATTACATAATGAATAGCTCAAAAAAAGAAAGTGACTTTCGACACCTTCTTTTTCTATACGTGACTAGGAAACTCTCATGCTACGCGATGCGAATGAGTTTGCCTTTACGTTTGACGATGTTCTTGTAGTCCCACTGGATCTTCTTGGACTTCTTGAGCCATTTACCAAGCTCCACGATCTTTACTTCATCCGCACTTATATAGCGCTTCTCTGCAGCCTTGAAGCTGCCTTCTTTTTCGAGCCCCTTCTCGTCGAACGATTGTCCGCTCCAAAACAAGAGCTGCACACTATCCTTGAGTTTGCCGTACCCGACCACAGGGTTGCCGCTGAGGAACCACACCGGATGGCGGTGCCAGACTTTACTCTCGGCGAGAGGTAGATACTTGTCTATCTCCTTCGCAAGGAGTGCACAGATCTTCTTGGTCTCTTTGTCCTGCGCTCTGTTATAGCTACGGATCTCGGCGTTCATGAGTTTGTGTATATGTTATGAAATTAATTTGCCTCGGTGTATTTCTTGAAATTTTCAAGTATCGATTGCCAACCGCCGCGCTGCATCTCTTCGGAATTCTCATCTTCCATCTCGAAGGTTTCGGACACTTGAGTACCGCCGTCTTTGGGAACAAAAAATATACTCACCACTCTGCCCCCTTCACCCATCTGATAGCCGAGCTCTTTCTCGGTAACAACCTCGGTGTATTCGCCGCTGAAATCAAAACTTGCACTGCCGTCATTGGCGCGCATGATAGTGCTGAAGTGTCCTCCGACACGCACATCATTTGAGACCACACCGACTCCCCACTCATCTGATGCGAATGCCCAGTTCTTTATATGATCAGGCATTGTCCAGCACTCCCACACTTTAGCTATCGGTGCATTCACCACAATTGATACGGTAATTGATTTTGACATACCGACACTCTACTCCAATTTTATCAGTCAGTAAATTTTGTATATTCGCTCTTATGTTGTGTTTATGACGCCAATATGTAGAATGGTGTGGTCTTCGCTCTTTTGAAAGGTAGGCAAAAGATGAATCTCTCTGATACCCACCGCGTCGCCACCCCGGGCGACCTCCCACGGATCCTCGAACTCTTGGGCGAGCATTCACAGCAGGTCGTGGTCCGCGATCTGTTTTACCTCAAGACCTTCCTGCTCACTGATATCGCCGAAGGCCCGTACGCCGTCGAAGTCTGCGGTGAGGCGAGCGTACTCACCGGCTTCGCTCATGGCGGTCACATCGCCAAGCTCCGGATCATGCCGGACTCCACGGTCGAGATCATTGACCGCAGACGCCCGACCTGGACCGCGCCCTCGCTCGGCTCTATCCGCATCTTCATCCCGAAATGATCATCGCCTTCCCAACCCGCCGCATCCCTCTCCCGAGGATGCGGCTTTATTTTTGTATAAGACTTTTTGTGTATGCCTTTGCGTAAGACTAAGAATTAAGCACGAGGGTGGTTTTGGCGTGATCAGACTTGTCGGCGTGAGGTTTTTTGTTGTACGGAAAAATGATCGGCAGCCCAAGGACTGCGACCGCTATCATCGCGAATATGACTATATATTTCAGGTGGTATCTCAGATACTCTCTCATATCCTCACCCTATCCTATCCGTGAAACTTGGCAAATTGAAACGAGAGCACACCGAACAAAAAAAGGCGCCGGGGGGCGCCTTTTGGGAACAAAGAACGAGGAACGTGATCAGCCTTTCGGAATGCAGGGAATGCAGCCGCCTTTCACCGGAGAACAGTACGGTGTGCAGGGAGCACAACCCATGGTTGCCGGACAGCAGTTCTTGGGATCGCAGCTGGCCTGGACACCTTCCACCGCGACGGTCGCGTCGCCGATGCGAGTGCGGATGCTTTTTGCACGCGAGGACTTTGCGATCTCGCCGATCGACTGCGTCGTGACATCGCCGATGGGCCACAGCTTCGACATGATGCACGGCGACACCTTGCCGTCGGGGTCGACACACAGCGTGCCGCCCGAGCACTCGCCGCACAGGCTCTTCATGCTCGCAATGCCGCTGGGAAGACCGCGACCGAAGCCGCGGGTCTCGCTGATGCTGACGTTTGCGACGCCGAGCGAGCGGAGGAAGTCGGCCGCAGGCTCGGTGTGCCCTTCGTTCTCCGCCATGCTGATGATGCCGACACGGACCGGGATGTCGAGTGCGAGCGCGCGCTTCACATTGCGGACAGTCTTCTCGAAGCTTCCGGGCGACGTGGTGACGCGGTCGTGCACCTCGGGCACGTCGGCATAGACCGAGGTTGCGAGATGAACGCCACAGTCGACGATCGCCGCGACGAGCTCGTCCGAGAGGCGGGTCATGTTGGTGAAGACTTCAATGCGGTCCACACCCTTTTCGTGGGCATGGCGGATCAGCGCGGGCAGATCCTTGTTGAGGGTCGGTTCGCCGCCGATGAACTGGAGGGCCGGGCAACCGACAGCGACAGCTTCGTCGATCAGGCGGAAGTAGTCCGTCGTCGTGAGCTTGCCGGAGCGCGGCTCGTTCGGGCCCGAGTCGGCATAGCAATGGACGCACTCGAGGTTGCACTGGTTGGTGAGTTCGAGCCAGAGAAAGTTGACGGGAGTGACGGCTTCGGGAGAAGCTACGTAATCGGTATGCATGTGTATTCCCCTACTGAGTTGAATGAACGGGCACAGGACGATCCTGCCCCAGAGATACTAGCATAATATTAGTGAACAGCAACTCACAAATCGTTAATCGTTGATTAATCGTGGCTACACTATGTTATCTCCTTAGCGAGCTATTTTCCTCGCAGGATCTTGTCCATTGCTTTACCTTTCGCGAGTTCATCAATAAGTTTGTCGAGATAGCGGATCTCGCGCATGAGTGGCTGCGTGATATCCTCTACTCGCACACCGCAGACTGTGCCGGTGATCTCTTTTCTCAAAGGATTCATCTTGGGAGCCTGCGCAAAGAATGTCTCGAGGTCAACGGCTTTTTTCATCTGCGCCTCCATTCCTTTCTTGGTGTACCCGGTCAGCCAGCGAATGACTTCGTCGACTTCCGCCTGTGTACGTCCCTTCTTTTCCGCCTTGGCGACATACATTGGATAGACCCGAGCAAACACGATCGCATACGCGCGCTTCAGGCTTTTTGCATCAGGTTGTTTCATGGCTTTTCCCATTGGCACATTATATCAAAAGTTACCATGAATTTATTTCACTCAAAATCATTCTAACATTCTGCAGCGACCTGAATTTTCACGACCAAAGGGAGATGAAAATGGAAGTACTCCCGTGGTGAATGTTAGAATGTTTTTAGTGGAACTTCCGGCCTTGCTTCAGCATGGTGAGGATCGCGTCCATGTGTTTCGCTCTTGTCTCGGGTTTCTTTGCTGTGGCAAGTCGCCAGGCTATCGCGTAGTTGTTCGCGCGATTCAGGGTTTTGTAGAACACATAGGCTTTTTTATCTTTCTTCAGTTCGCGGATGAAGTCGAGAGGCACCTGCATATTCTTGGGCGAGTCGTACGCAGCGTCCCATTGCCCATTCATTTTTGCCGCTGCAACTGCAGCGAGGCCGGGAGGGCGCATGCTTCCCTCTTTGGTCAAACGTGCGATATGCTCGCGATTGACCTTGGACCAGATACTGCGCGAGCCGCGCGGGGTGAACTTTTGGATGTACGACTCAATGTCATGTGTCTTTTTCTGACTATCGATCCATCCATAGCACAACGCCACATCAAGCGCCTCTTTATAATTCACGCTTTTCTTTCCTGATTCGATAGATGCTTTTTTATACAACTGCAGCCAGATGCCAGGTGCCTTGGCATGGTTCTTCCCCAGCCATACTTCAAATGCCTTCTGTGTTGCAAATTTTTTGGTCGGGAGTGGTGATGGATCAGATTTTTTCATATTTCATTTAGCTGATCTTTCTCATGGCTTTTTTAAAAAACGGAAGTTTATTGAGCACACTCGCATATGCAACGCTCATCGAAAAAACTGCAGACCAATGGATATTTAGGATGAAGACCGCACATACCGAAAAGATAAGGATGAATCCGACTCCCACGAATCGTTCATGCCAACTGCCCTTCGACGGTGAGAACAATTCGCGAGTCCAGTAAAAATGGAACCAGATCAATATGAACGTGAGGAGGAAGACGAGAAAATTAAATATCGGAAAAAGTAAGTAGTACCATTCAAATCCGTGTTTTGCAGCAGAGACGTATGCACAAAGCGAAGCAAAGATATTCATCACAAGTGCGGCAAATACCATCATTCTTTCTTCGTTGATGGATCGTATCCTGCCTTTGAGTATCCCCACGAATGTATAGACCGCTCCAAGTACAAGAAACTCGCTTATGCGAAAAAGAAATGTGATCGCCTGACCATGAATGAATGAAGTTATCTCACTCCTCATCTCCGCATCGAGTATATAGAGAAATATGAACGACAGGAACATCAGCGCAATGGATGTTTCATCGAAAGACGGTTTGAGTCCCAGTCTTTCGATCTGCTTTTTCAGCCAGTCTTTCTTTTTGTTCATATTATCCACTCACCCTACTCTATCTCCAAAACTTGGCAAGAAATTTATATTCAGGGGCGTGTGTTTCTTCTTCAAACTAATTTGAACTGTCGGCATCTCCAGCCATGAATCGCTCATGCAAAAATGATGCAAGGGATTCGAATTCGGCTTGCGCTGTGATGATCCGCTCTTTCCATTCTGCGATCACTTCAGGTGAAATGGTCTTAGGTGGGATCCCGTACACTTCAGGCTCGAAACGATATCCGTATCCCCCCTGATTCCGAAGTACGATCTGATGCTCCCCGGAAGTACTTAGGGTAAACTCTGCGAGTACACGCTCTGCGATATCAAAGCGCTCACGCATCAACGCCTCCCATCGTATGAACTCTTCGGTCTTCTCCAAATTCAAAATACCGTCCCGAAGCTCAACGCTCGCTTTGGGATGTCTGCGCAGCTCATCTCTCTCGGCAACCCCGTAGCGATCCATCAGCTCGCGTTC
>JAYTVK010000039.1:0-6493 GCA_043744595.1 Candidatus Lloydbacteria bacterium | reverse complement strand
GGTTGCCGAAAATAGCGCGACCTATCATCACGCCATCGGCGCCGGTCTCTCCGGCTTTCTGTTTCGCATCTTCGAGGTCCCTCACGTCACCGTTACCGATGATGAGCGTGCCGCTGCCTTTTGCTATCTCGACTGCTTGCTTTACGAGCTCCCACTGCGCAGGGACATCTGACATTTCCTTTCTGGTGCGCGCATGGATGGTCACCGCGGCGGGCTTCACCGACAAAAGCTTCGGGAGCCATGTATCGAGCTCTATCTTGTTGTAGCCGACGCGAGTTTTGACTGAAACGGGCAAACCTTTACTTCCCTCCTGTGTCGCACGTATCACATCGAGCGCAAGCTCGGGAGTCTTGATCATTGCCGCTCCCCCGCCCTGCTTCTCGACGTTTCTGTCCGGGCAGCCCATGTTGATATCGATGCCGTCAAAACCGAGATCGGCGATCATACCCGCGACCTTATAGAAATTGTCCGGCTTCGAACCGAATATCTGCGCGACGATAGGACGCTCTGCTTCGGTGTAGATGAAGTCCTTGAGGAGAATATCGCGTCCAGGTGAAAGCAGTCCATCGACCGCAACGAATTCCGTCCAGGTGACATCCGGTTTGCCGTACTTTGCGATGAGGCGGCGAAAGGCAGCATCAGTAACGTCTGCCATTGGAGCAAGAGTGAAAAATGGCTTCGGGAGTTTGCTCCAGAATCCATTGTCGTTTTTTGTGTTGATGTCGTTTGACATGATTCGACTAGAATATTATAGTTTGGCCCAGGTTACAAGTCCTGTTCTATCCACCCACATCAAGGAGACACCCATGGACCCCAGAGCCCTCGTAGCGGGACTGCAGTTTTCCCGGAGAATCGTGATCTCCCCCTATCGGGTCGAGCACTTCGCCATCGCGACCGATGACCGCAATCCGATCCACTTCGAGCAGGCTGCTGCAGAGGCGCTCGGGCTCCCCGGCCCTATTGCACACGGCGACTTGATCGTGCCCTTGGCGAACGCAGTGATCGTCGACGAACTTCCGGGCGTCATGATCGAAGAGCGCCTGCACACGCAGTTCATCCGAACGATCCTGATCGGTAGTACCATCGTGATAAGTGCGACACTTGAAAGCGTCACACGCGGAGCTGGGCGCGGTCCGTCTCACCTCCTCTTGGTGTTCAACATCGACTTCACCTCGCTGGTCGGCAAGATCTGCATTCGCTCGAGCGCAAAAGCAAGACTGTACGTCGAAAGCAGTGTGGCGGAGCTTTTCTCCGTCGCCTAGTGACAGAGGAATGGTGCACACACAACGTCGACTCTCGCGAGTCGGCGTTCTTTTTATGCAGCTCCTTGTGGCGGAGCGGGCGGCGGAGGGAGAGGTGCTACACCTGGTGCCATCTGCTGCATCGCAGGAGGAAGAGGAGGGGCAGGTTGAACCGGCTCTATTATTATAGGTATCGGTATTATTGGTATTGGCGCGGGCGGCGGAGGTATAAATTGAGCAACAGGCATTGGCGCAGCGGGTGCGGGTGCCATAACAACTTGCGGGAGCTCTGGAGGTAGAGGAGGGGGTACGAGAACAGGAGCTACCTGAGCCACCTGAGGGACCGGAGGAATCTCAAGGATCAGAGGAACCTGGGCAGCAGGCGCGACCACGACAGGCGCAGGTACTGCTACAGATACTGCTTGAGTGAGCGGGTCAGGAATATGTATCGAATCAAATGCAACCGCGTCCGGTGCGCGCTTGTCGACGGGACTGGTTGCGAGTTCATGATCTGAAACACCTTTGAGTTCCGGGAAATCATCAATGGTGAATTCGATCGACGAGCCGGGGGTGATATTGCCGCGAATGATCTTGTCGGCAACTTTTTGCTCTATAATATCCTGCACTGCGCGGGTCATCGGGCGCGCACCCATGTCCGGATCGACACCGTGAGCGAGGAGCGCCTGTATCGCGACATCGTTCACCACGAGTGAGATACTCTTTTCACGCAGACGCTTCTGCAGCTTCTTGAGCATGATCTCGGCTATAACGCGGTATTCTTTGACGGTCAGTGAATGGAACAGCACAATGCCGTCAAAACGATTGAAGAGTTCCGGCTTGAGTTTACCCTGCGCAATGACTTCATCGATGATCGGCTTCTTCACCGACTCAAGGTCCTTCCCCTCTTTCATTGCCTGACGGATCAAGGGTGCTCCCGCATTCGAAGTCGCGACAAAAATGGTGTTGCGGGCATTCACTTTGCGTCCCATCGCATCATGGAAGATACCTTCATCAAATACCTGCATGAAGATGTCGAGCACTTTTGTATTAGTCTTCTCAAACTCGTCGAGGAGTATCACGCCGTACGGTTGCTCTTTGAGCATGACCGGGAGTGCGCCGGGTGTGCCGTCCATCGAGCCAAGCATACGCGCGAGTCCATCCTCGCCCTGATACTCGGTCATGTCGAGGCGTCCCATTGCACCTTCGTCTCCGAAGTAGACGGTCGCGAGTGCTTTTGCGGTCTCGGTCTTACCCACGCCGGTGGGCCCGAGGAAAAGGAAGTTGCCTATCGGTCTATCCATGCTGCGCACACCGGCACGCGCACGCCGCATGGCATTCGCCAGCACCTCGACTGCCTGCTCTTGTCCGATGACCTGCTTCTTCATTGTGGCCTCGAGATTCATCAAGCGCTGACGCTCTTCTTCACTGATGTTGCCGACCGGAATGTTGGTCTTCACACGGATGAAGTCGAGCACGTCGAGCTTCTTCACAAGGTGTCCGCCCTTCGCAAGCATGGTCGGCGTGAGCTCGACCAGAATGTCGATAGCCTTGTCCGGCATGATGCCGTCAGAGAAGTAGCGCTCGGCACCTTTAATGATCTCGACAATAGCAGGATAGGTATAAAAAATCGGATTGCGGCGCTCATTCGCTTCCGCTACTTCTTCGAGAATGCGCATGAGCGACTCTTCCTCCGGCTCGGTCAGCATCACTTTCTCGAAACGCGACATGACCGCATTGTTCGGTTCGATGAACTGATGGAAGCGACTGTTGTCTGCGGTCGCAATGACTTGAAGGACACTTCCTGAGAGATACGGATCGATGATACTCATCGCGTCGACATCGAGTGCCATGGCGCTCTGAATGAATCCCGGAAGATCTTCTATGACTAGAATGATATTCCCCGCCTTCACCGCGTCATTCATTAATTTCATGAGTGAAGTTTCAAGCGCCTGCTTCCCTGACATGCCGGCGATGAATGATTTGGCGTCGAACGACATGACGCGTTTGTGCGCGAGCGCCGGATTGGCATAACCATTGGTGATATCACGTGCGAAGTCAAGGATCACATCCATCTTGCCGGAGCCTTCTTCGCCGACGAGTATTGCGTTGGCTTCTTTCTCGCGTGAGAGCACTATCTCAAGTTGCTTGATCTGCTCATTGCCGTAAACAAAGCGGAAGCTTGAACCGCCGGTGATGGCTTTCTCGGAAAGATCGACTCCGTATTTGCCGAGGAAATATGCTGCGCCGTATGCAAATTCAGAACCGAACGATTTGGATTGTCCGAGTGAGACCTTGCCCCAGAAGCGATCCTTCTGTTTCTTCTTCTTTATCGAGCGCTCGACCCACTCTGCAGGGCCGACGAGTTCGCGCTTACGTACACCGAGCTCGAAGATGTACTGATAGAAGTCGGGGTCTTTTTCTACGATGTAGTCGGTGAGATCGCGCAGTGTGAATACTTTGCGCAGCTCTGTCGTGAGCTCGTCGAAATTGATCACCGTCTTACGTTCAGCGAGATACTTATTCATCGTCTCATCTGCAAGGCCTGCACGCCGGGTTATTTTGCGGCCATAGGGCGATTCGAGGTAACTCCTTAAGAGATCGCCATGTTTGGTGAGATAGTAGATATCGCATACTTCATAGTTTGGAGTTGAATATGGTGTCGATGCGCCGGTCGAACCGCGTTCAAGGAGTCCTTCGACATAATAGTAGTACGAGCGACTGTACCAAGAGAGCATTTTCATCAGGAACCATATCGCAAGTGCGATCATGAATATGCCGCTACCGATACCGCCAGTCGGATCGAGTGGAATATCTACTCCGCCAATGAATGGAATATTTGACGGCAAGACGGTCGTCGAAGGGACGGTGACCGTCTCTGCGGTCGGTACCACAAGTTTCTTGGTCGTCGCATCTTTGTTCGCAGAAGTCGGAACCACGATCCCGGTCGCGAGTTTGTGCTGCACAAAAGGAGCGAGTGCGACAAGTGCATAAATGATGACAATGAATCCGGTGATGATGGAGATCCAGCCGCGCAGGCCCTTCTTGAACGTATGTTCAAGTACGATACCGCGTTCGAAGCGATAGGTCGGGTCTCTCCAAAATGTGCTATCTGAGCCGAACATACTATGAGATGAGGGTCTTAAGGCCGTTAACAAAGAGCACGACTATCAGTACCGGAAGGATGGTCCAGAGTGAAAGAAAGAGCAGTCCGGCAATGATGACCACGGTAAAGCCGAGAAATGCCATGAAGATGATCACAGTGCGCAAGAAGAATCCCACCATACGCATGATGATGTTCACCAGGAGGTTGCTGAAAAATTCTTCGGGGTGATTCAAAAAACTCGACTTTTCCTCCTGCAGTCGCTTGAACGGTGCAAACAGACTCTTGATAACGTCCGGGACCGAGAACAGATGATTCACGAACCAAATATAATTCCACCAGATATGCACAATATCGTTGTACGCGGTCGAGTAGTGCCAAACCAAATAATTCTTGGTGATGGACAAGAAATTCATGTACATAGTATACACGATACTCACCTGAAGTAGGTAGCAAAAAAGTTATGTGAGTGGAAATGAGGGGTAAGTTTAATTTTGGGATGCAGTACGAAGTCTTGGACTGTTTCAGTGTTCGAGAGGTTGTAGTCTGCTACTGCCTCCGAACCTGAAATCAGGAAAGACAAGTAATGCGCCCAAAATAAAACTTACTTGTAGAAGAGTTTATTGCCAAAGCGCAGATCAATCTCCCGCACCTCCCCCTTCGCCTTCTTATCCCCGTTCATCGAAGTCAGAAGCGTCTGCAGATTACTGATACTCTGCTCCGGCTTCTCCGTCGTCGTCCAGAGCAGTGTCCATGGAGTATCAAGAGTGAGCTTGATGTCGTCTCTGTCGAGTAAGGTGATCGCATGGGTAGTGAATCCGGCGCGTGCAAGCTGATCGACGAACACGCGGATGGTCTTGTATTCTTCCTCGCCCACCGGCACCGTGCCAAGAGGCGACGCAAGCGGCATTCCCTCGACGGACGATGATGCAATGATCGCAACGAACGGATAGCCGATGTACTCCGGCGCCTGCGAGAACACATATCCCTTTTCATCGGCGAAGTAGCAATCACTCGGGACAATATCTTCAGTACTTGATGCGTCGATACGAAGATCTGTCGACTTCCTGCAGTACAAGAATGTCGGAGTGTACTCGACCACGGTCGCAAGCAGTGTGTGCCGGTCGGGGAACGTCACATGCGTGTAGGCAATGCGCTGCGAAAGTGCTTTGATGTCTGACTCTACCTTACTCTCCGGGTAGAGGTAGGTATTGTTACGCTTAATAGAGAACAATAGTTTTCCTCCGAGCTCCCTGTCGGCAATATCATAGATACTTTTTGCGTCGACCGCATGTGCTCCTTCTATTCTGATGGTGGTAATGAAGAGCGACGGACGATACGACGTCCAGACACACATGATGATGATCGCGGTCACAGCAAGTATCGCTTCGGCAATATGCAAAAATGTCTTATCGATATTACGCAGCCGCGTCTGGTGCGACTTGAGTTTCTTGTGTCTAAGCTCGGCGACCATACATACACTTATGAAACACTTTTGCCGATGACGGTCTTGCCCATCATGTACGGAAGGAGCGCGTCGGGTACCTTGATGGTTCCATCTTCTTGTTGATAATTTTCGATGATCGAAACAAGGATGCGCGGAGTTGGAATAGCAGTGCAATTGAGCGAGTGCGCAAAACGCATCTTACCCGCCTCGTCACGATAGCGCGTGTTCAGCCTGCGCGTCTGAAAATCATGAAAGTACGATGCGGAACTTATCTCGCGATATGTCCCCTCGCCCGGCACCCACAGTTCAATATCATACTTCTTGACCTGACCGAGTCCGAGGTCGCCACCGCAATTGATCACGGTGTGATACGGAATGTTGAGGAGTTCAATGAACTCTTCGGTATTACGATTGATCTCTTCATGCAACCTGACCGATGCCTCGTGACTGCCTTCGCATAGGACGACCTGCTCCCACTTGAAGAACTCGTGCACACGGATGAGTCCGCGCGTATCCTTGCCATGCGCTCCTGCTTCGCGTCTGAAACACGGAGAGAATGCGAGGAACTTTATCGCACCCAAGGTACCGTCCGCACCTTTGGGGAGATCGATCACTTCGTCCATATAGTAACCCATGGTCGCAACCTCACCGGTACCCGCGAGGAAGTCGCCGTCCTGTGTCTTGTAGAGATCCTCCTCGCCCTGC
>JAYTVK010000038.1:0-25078 GCA_043744595.1 Candidatus Lloydbacteria bacterium | reverse complement strand
TTATTCAAAGACATCTCCATTGCGAACGGCTATCAACACCTCGGCGACGCCGGAGCAGGACATTTCGTAAAGATGGTACACAACGGCATCGAGTACGGCATGATGCAGGCAATTGCCGAAGGATTCGCGGTTATGAAAAAATCACCGTTCAAGCTTGATCTCCTGAAGGTCACTGATATTTATAATCACGGCTCGGTCATCGAGTCGCGACTTGTGGGATGGCTAAAGAGCGCGTACGAAAAATACGGACAAGCACTCAAGGGTATCTCAGGCAGTGTTGCACATACCGGAGAAGGCGCATGGACAGTGAAGACCGCAAAAGAGTACAAAGTCCCTGCTCCGGTCATCGACGATTCACTCAAGTACCGCATCCGCACTGCAAAGAAGCCGGACTATGCAGGACAAGTGCTCTCGGCACTACGCAATCAGTTCGGAGGACATGCGATCGAAGGAGCGAATGAAAAGAAGAAGTCGAAGAAAAAATAGCGCTGACATTCTACACAAAAAACACCTTGCCTAGTGCAGGGTGTTTTTTATTTCGTCTAACGAGGAAGGAGAGGAAATGTCCTCATTTACTCTACGGCCGAGTGACGACGAAAGTAGGGATATTATTCTACGAACATGACGGCATATGTTCCGCACTGCTTGATCAACTGATTGGGATGCTCTATCGGCGAACGATCTTGAGTAAGACTCTCTACTGATTCACGCTTCCCTTCTCCTTTGGCATAGACGAATGCCCGGTCGATATGCGGGAATACCGGCGGAGTGATAGTGATACGCTCGTATGCTCCTGCATCGTACGCAGTGACAAAATGTTCGGACATACGCACCGCATCACTTCCCGGCAAGATTCCGGCAATGTGGTGATCGGCTCCCATACCAAAAAGTGCGATGACGGTGCCCGCATGCACAAGCGCACTGCGCAGGTCGTCTTCGAATCGTAGCGTTGTGGCATCTCTATCACGTGACTCATCCGTGAGCACAGGGAGGAGTCCGAAGCCTTCCGTGTCGAGTCCGTGTTCCTGTAACTGCTTCCAATTCGAATCGGCATGACCCACCAAGCCATAGCGTTCGTCGGTGAGTGTGACCGTCACCTGTGGACGTAGCGCTTCCGGCACTGTACGCAGCGCCTCGACCGAAAGCGGAATAGATGAGCCGCCCGAAGCCATGTAGAGCACTTTTCCTTTCTCTGCCGCACTAGTGAGCGCGTGAGAAATATCTTCTATCAGTGACTGCTCCATATATGCAATTATCTCACACTATAAAATATCTTACGATGTCGTCGAAAATTCCAGCGTCATCGTCTCTCCGAACGGCGTCCCCTTCCATTCTCCCATCAGTTTCCTCATGCGTTCTTGTACGCGCATGATGAGATCTTCGGTGAACCACAGCGGGAAACGCTCACCGCTTGCTGAAAGCAGGTTTTGGAGACCGCTTATCGCAGCCTCGGGAGATGCATCCGACTGTAGCACCCCAGTCATCACACCAACGACCCGTTCGGTCATCATGATCTCCTTTCCTTCAGTAAGCACCGCTGCTTCCATTCCCTTCTCCGAGAGCGATCGGTACGACTCTCCTTTGAGCAATTTTCCATAGAATGAATCCCGAAGAAATGCTTCGCTCTCGATCGCGAAGTGGAGAAGATCATGGTACAAAAATGTCTTTGTCTCAAGTGCTGCTTCCTCGCGCGAACCGTCTTCACGCACACAGACAAAGCGATGATGGGTGGGGGAAATATTGGTGAGCGTAATGAATAGTGTACTCATGATAGGTACGGGGCTATTTTTTAATTCCCGCAGTGAGCCAGAGCATTGCTTCGTCTTGTGTCCTGAATTGTCTGAAATTTTTGCGCATAAGGATCGCAATGAGCGAATCGATGAGTATCGAAGCAAATTTACTCGCACCGACCATCGCCGTGCGCACAGGGAATTGCTTATCATGGTCGAGCAGCTCGCGCAGAATGGTCACCGGCTTTCGTTCATAGTGCGTGATACCTCCGATGTCCGCGAGCACGAGGATAGGGTCTACTCCGGCTGCTGCGCGTGTAGCAATGAGTGACTTCACGCTATCGGCCCAGTGCGAGAATTGTTCAAGATGCAGATTAGTGATCTTTCCGGATGCCTTGATATAGATGATGCCGTCGTTGCCGAGTTTTGCATCGAGGTCGAGCTGGTCAATTTCATGTTGCATTGCCTGCCTATTTTCTCAGATTTCCTGCGAAAGAGGAAGTCACCACACCGTCTTCTCAATTAGAAATATCCGCACATCCAGCATCCAAAGAGTATCGAATTAAGTCCGCTTGCGAATGCGGCAATGCCTATCCACGCTTTGTACGGCTGAATTTTTTCTATCAGCTGCTTAAGGGAAGCGATGTTGCTCATATACCCTGCAGCAAGGATAAGTCCTACGAGTATCGCCGGAATGGCCTGCGGATAGCTCGCCCCGAAGCTCTGGATAGGTAGCCATATAAACCCCATGCGTTCGAGGAGCGCCAGGATGCCGCAGCCGAGCTCAATAGCTCCGATGATCTGCGCATATGGAGCAAGCACGTGCACAAATTTACCGGCGGCATCTTTTGCACCCCACTCTGCTACTTTTGGGGCAGCGAGAATCGCTCCTGCGGTGATGTTGGCCAGTTGCATGATCATACATACAAAATGAATGAGTAACTTCTCTTTATTATAGCGCAAGCGTGAGATGATAGCTCCTCCGGCAGAAATGCTATATCCCTCCTATCGCACGCAGTTTGGTGTCGATGATCATGAGGTCATGATGGAGCGGATTCTCGTCCCACGTGCGTGTGAGTTCATCGATGACACTCAGGTAGTGTTCAATCACTCGGGTCTTCCCTCCTCCAAAACGCGAGAATATCTCATCACCAAGCATTTCGTGGTCCGCCACTATCTCGGTGGTGTTCGCGATGACGTCTGCGGACTTAAGAAAACGCGAATCATGAGTAAAACTTTTCATATGCTCGAGTGCGTCTTTCTTCTTTTTTTCCCAAGATAATTCTTGATAATCTTCAGTGACACTTTCGACAAGGTCTGCGACATGCTCGCCGAACTCGGCCGAGATCATCTCCTTGGTCACCTTCTTTTCAGGAATGCTGTCTTCGATAGTGTCGTGGAGGATCCCTGCGACCACTATGTCTTCGCTTGCGCCGGCATGAGCAAGAATGAGCCCGACGAGTAGCGGATGAGTAATATACGGTACATCCTTTCCGCGACGTTTCTGCTTTTGATGCTCTTCGTGCACGAGAATAGAGAAGTTGGTAGCATGCTGAATCTTTTCGGTGAATATCATTGCTCGACTATAGCAAAAAAAACCCGGCATCGCGAGAACAGATCACTCCTTGCGAACATGACAGAGTTGGAGAACAATGAAGATGGACATTCACACATTTCAGGAGCGACCATGTTCGACCGCGACCTACTTAAGCTCATCTTCTGGGCAACCCTCGCTGTCATACTGTTCCTTGCAGTACTCCCGGCAAACCCGTAGCCCCGGACTCATATCGAGTTCGGGGCTATTTGTCTATTGCAAAAAATTGGCATAAGAAAGCCGGTGTGGTGACACCGGCTTTGTCTGCCGCGCTGCCTGGTTAGGCGACGGGCTGAAGAACGAAATCGAGCTGGGTGAGCTTGAGTTCAGAGAACCACTTCTGGAGCTTCTCCCTGAGGAACTTGTAGTACGACGAGGTCGAGAGGATCAGGCGCCGGACGATCAACTTGCCGTTGATGACGACCGCCACCAGAACATGGTCGGAGCGAGGTCGAGTGATGCTGAAACCGTTTGTACCGCCGGCATGCTCGGTGGAAAGTTCTTGCACTTCGACCATTCTGGCAGAACTTTCGTCTGCCAATTGTTGTAGTCCCTCGCACAGGGACAATTCATCTATCATCGTTATACTCCGTTATCAGTTTGTTTGTGAAATGCTCACGACATGTGAGCACCACCATTGTTCCACAATGAGTAAAAATGTCAATTCTTGATGCACATTGAAATATCCTAAGAAAATCGTTAGAGTGGAATTCTCCGATATTGGAGGAAATGAGGCGAACTCATGACAACCGTGACCCAGGGCGAGACAACTCCCCTTTCGAAATTCATCGCGCTGTATTTGACCACAACCCCGAAGACAGAGCTCACCGAGCTCGGCGAAACCCAGAGCAAGCTCCTCTCCGAGGCGCGCAAAGAGCTCCGCGACCCGCTCTTGCGGCTGCAGAACATTGCCGAGCTGGTGCGGGGCTGGGCAGAGCACGGCTGGGTCGAGCTGAAGCACAACTACGTCAAGCTGACGCAGGCCGGCGAGCCTGAACTCACACGCATCGCCGTGTGATCAAGGTGACAGGCTGAAGTACGCACAGCGCCCGCTCATGGATAACATGACCGGGCGCTTTTTTATTGACTTGAAAATGAAATTCTGACTTTGGACAAAGCTGGGCAGGCGCGCAAAACTTCTTGCTTCTCACTTTCCTACTTCTCGGCGAGCTCTTTGAGATTCGTCAGTCCCTTTTCAAAATCTCCTCCAACGATCTTATCCATGTCCATGAAGAGATACGCCACTTTCATCATGAGGTTGAGCGAGCCGGACATCGCCCACACTACTTCTGTCCCTCCCTCTTGCGAAAGAAAAGAGAATTCGGTGAGATTTTGAGCTTTGAACGGTTTCATGAAGTTGAGATCAATGGTGACCGATGACGGCGCAGCCGCTTCGGTAATTTCCATGCTCCCCGAGCCTACCTGCCCCTTGCCCTCCCATTCATACTTCGCCCCCACCCCGCTCGTCGTACCCGTGTACGTGCGTTTCATGTTCGGATCGAGCTTTTCCCATGGCGACCAGTTCGCCCAATCGTGGAAATCATTCACCAAGGGGAATATCTTATCCTGAGGTGCACTCACGAGTATGCGCCGCTCCATGCGAAAAGTCCCCGGCCTGTCTTTTATAAACAAGTAAAAAGCGATGAATGCCCCGAGCACGATGACAATGAGTGTGGTCATGATGATGGTACTAAGAATGAGTAGTACTGATATTATCTCAGAAATATGTGAGCGCCGTCCAATCCTCCGGCACCCTAAAATATATAGAATAGAAAAGGAGATAAAAAAACGCCGGACCCTTGTGGGGTGCCGGCGGCGGTTGCGAGCATGCTCAAGCTCAGTGGCGATGATGACGCCCGAACGGGATGGCGATGTCGAACACCACGCCTTGCGATTGACCTGCGACCTGGAGGCCACGGTCGCTGATGCGAACGTACTGTTGGGGCTGCACTTCGTAGTACACCTGTTGCGGTGCGACCACAATGACTTCCTGCGGGCAGGGCGCCGTGTAGTAGCCGGCGGCGCGGGCGTTGTACGAGCGTTGCTCGGCATGTGCACGCGCGATGTATGCGCGCTGTTCGTTCGCGGCGCGGGCGTTGTACTCTGCTTGGGACAAGGACTGCGCTTGTGCGAAGCCGGCCGTGAGAGCGAGGATGACGAAGGACAAGATGCGGGAAACGTTCATGAGGTTCTCCTGGTTGTGAATCGGGGGGAAATGCCACCGCATTCCTGGTCATACTATAGCATAATATTTAAAATAAAGCAAGCCCCTGGACCTGATCGTGCTATTGCTATACGAGGCTTTTGTTGAGCCATTTTATGAGCGCCACCTGCTCCTCTGGCGATATACCATGCGGCATAAGATATTCATTGTAGACGAGCTTCACACCGAGCGTTTCGAGGTAGCTTCTCGCTTCCCGCGCATAACGTATGGGAAGCACCGTGTCTCCTGTGCCATGTCCGATGAATACACTGAGCGCCTCACTTTTCAGAGAGCGGGTAACGGTCGGTCGTATCTCTTCGAGTATCCTTCCGGAGAGCGCGGCGATACCTTTCACCTTTCCCGGATAAGTGAGTGCGACCGAATAGCTCATGATTGCTCCTTGGCTGAATCCAATTAGAAAAATTTGTGTAGTATCAATATTGAATTCAAGGACGGCAGTATCTACGACCTCCATGAGGAGTGATCGACTTGCCTCCGCCTGCGCCGCGTCATGGACCATGTTCCCAGATGTGAAATGGAGACTAAACCAAGCATAGTGACCTTCAGCGAGAATATGCGGCCCGCGCAGCGAGATGACGACGCACTCCTTCGGCATCGTATCCGCAAGCGAGAACAGGTCCTCTTCATTCGCTCCGTAGCCATGAAGAAGTACTACCAGTGGGCTCTGTACTTCCCCACTATGTGCGGGACGCACAAGATAAAAGAGCGGAAGTGTCGGGTTATGCTGCGCTTTTGCCATGCGATATACCAAGCTGCTGTTCGACCACTTCGATCACTTCGCCGGGAAGAGTACTCGATTTCACCAGATATACTGCAGCGCCCTGTCCCATCGCTTTTTCTATTTCTTCGCGTTCACCAAGATTGGAGAAAATGATCACCGGAATGTCTTTGGTCTCAGGGTTCTCCTTCAGCTGCAGCAAGACATCGTTGCCGCGCATGTCGGGAAGCATCAGATCGAGCATGATGAGCGCAGGACGTTCGCCGTTTGCCAGCGCGAGTCCTTCAGTACCGTTATGTGCGCCCGTTGCGTGGATGCCGGCATCTGAAAGTTTTCCCATGATGAGATTCACCAGGAATGTATCATCTTCGATACACAGGACTTTAACGGGAGGAGTGTTCATATTATTACATCAGTGTACAGAGCCAAGCGTGCATTGGGAAGTAGTCTATTTATTGCCTCCACCAGATCTTTTGAGGTCGGTCTTTGAGTACGTCGAAACGTTCACCGATGACCGGAGTGATCATCTCTATCTTCTGTTTCTTTGCAGCGATAAGCGCGCGTTCCGCCGGATCGGTCCATTCATGAAGTGCGAGCGTGAATGCAGACCAGTGGATAGGCATGAATACTTTTCCCCGGAGCTCTTTGTGCGCGACAGCTGATTCCTCAGGAGTCATGTGCACCACCTTCCAGCGCGGATCATATTGTCCTGAATCAAGCAGCGTGAGATCGAACGGCCCGTATTTCTCTCCTATAGTTTTGAACCCGGGGAAATATCCCGAGTCCCCTCCAAAGAATATGTGTGCAGTAGGACTTTTGATCATCCATGCACTCCAGAGGGTCTTCTGTCTGTCAGAAAGAGAACGTCCGGAGAAATGTTGCGACTGAGCTGAAGTGATCGTGATCCCTTCGATCGTGAAAGTGCCCCACCAGTCAAGTTCGACGATCTTTTCTTTGGGAACTCCCCAGCGCAGGAGATGCGCACCGACTCCAAGCGGCATGATGAATCGCTCGACTTTCTCTTTGAGTATTTGCACGGTGCCGTAGTCGAGATGATCATAGTGATCATGTGAGATGATCACCGCATCAAGATGCGGCAACTCTTCTGCAGAAGCAGGAAGTTTGTACGGATAACGTGCGACCATCAGCGGCAACGGCGATGCGTACTTGCCGAGCATCGGATCGAACAATATCTTCTTGCCGTCTATCTCATAGAGAAAGGTCGAGTGTCCGAACCACGTCAAGTGTGCTCCATTTACTTTATCAAATGTTTGCTGTGCGGACGGAAGAGTTTTTTTCGGAGCGCTATTTTTTACACCGCGGATCATCTCCCAAAGGATAGTGAATGTCTCAGGGATACTTATCTGCATCAGCGCGAGCGGAGTATTGTCGAACTTTGTCCCCTTCCACTGTGGCGACTGCGTGATCTGCTCGAGATGCTCGCCGCTCGGTTTTGCCCCGAGCTGTGGAGCATACCGCACAAACAGTATGATCGCGCATACGCACAGGGAAAGAAAAATAACAATTGACATGCTGCTTAGTGTACTCGCGTATCGCAATCAGCACAAAAAAAGCCACCGAACCAATGTTCGGCGGCGGTGCGTAGCAGCGTGCTACGAGTGCACAAGCTTGACCTTGTAGTGCTGGAAGAAGACAAACACGTCATGTGGAGAATTGACGCTATTTCGGCGAGTGATCTCTGCGCATGACCCTCCCATCAAGTTTTCGCAGCTGATGACCTCAAAGAAGTGAGCCCCTGCCAGAGATCCGTCAGGTGGCTCGACTTGAAAGATGAAGCCCTGCATGACGTTTTCTTCACCTTCGACGATCACTCGGATGCGACCGTCAACGAGGTGGCCGACCATGCTTGAGTTGAGGTCGATCCTGACCACATCTCCCGTACGCAGTGTCGGAACGCTGTTCAGACTTGCCGCTGTTTCCAGCAGAGACAGGTTGGGGAAACGGATCTCCCGCGGGGCGACGTGCCGTCCTTCGACGGTCATTGCGCTCGGGAGCGAGAATTGGTACACCGGCCCGCCGAAGCGCCAGAGCATGACAAGCAACAAGAGCAGCGCAAGCACTGATGCCAACATGCTGACGTGAAACTGGCTCATTTTCACCTTCATTTCTCTCTCCTTGGTGGTTGTGAAGAATCTACCCAATTACAAATCTACATGCAAAAGTGGCTTTGTCAAACTTTGTCCCCTTCCACTGTGGCGACGGTGCTGTCCTCCTGGAGTCAAACACAATATTTATCAGGAGTTCACGTGGACCTGAAAATATCTATGCGGGCGTTGTCTTTCCCCTTGTCTCTCTCGCTCCGACATTTCCCTCCTGGTCTATCTGGTAGCACAACACCTCACCCGTGCCTATCTCAACCTCACTGATGCGATCATCGGGAATGTGCTCGAGATATTTCACCAGCGCGCGCAGGGTATTGCCGTGACTGACGACGATGACGTTCTCCCCCGCTCTCAGTTCGGGCTTTATCACTTGCTCGTAATACGGGACCACGCGTTCATAAACGTCTTTGAGGGTCTCACCTTCCGGAACAGGGTGATCAAAATCACGTCGCAGCTTATTGAACTCCTCTTCTCCCATCGCTTCTTTTACCTCCCACTTATTCTTGCCGGTATAAATACCATAGTCGCGTTCATCGAGCGCGTGGTCTTTTGTCGGATCGGGTACTCCCTTGCCGTATCCCTCTCTTATGCCGTCGAGCGTTTGATGAGTGCGGCGTAGTGACGAGACATATGCACGACCGATAGCGATATCGCGGATCAGTTCACCCGCATGTTGCGCTTCGCCGACCCCTTGCTCGGTCAGATCGACATCGGTCTGTCCGGTCCAAAGCCCGAGCTTGTTCCATGCGGAGTTTCCGTGTCGTACGAGAATAAGAGTTGCCATATTATTTTTTGAGCGCATTCTTTCCGACGAACATCGCTTTCGCTGCGAGTTCTTCTTCGATGCGGATAAGCTGATTGTATTTCGCCACTCTATCAGTGCGCGACATCGAGCCGGTCTTTATCTGTCCTGTGCCAAGCGCAACAACAAGATCGGCAATGGTAGTGTCCTCGGTCTCACCTGAGCGGTGCGAGATGATGGCGTTCCAGCCTGCAGCATGCGCCATCTCGACTGCGCGGATGGTCTCAGTAAGCGTGCCTATCTGGTTGAGCTTCACCAGTATTGCATTAGCGGCGTGCTCGGTGATGCCGCGCTCGAGGAATTTTACGTTGGTCACAAGGAGATCGTCGCCGACGACCTGCAGTCTGTCACTGCACTTCTCGGTCAGGTATTTCCATCCTTCCCAATCATCCTCTGCGAGTCCGTCTTCGATGGATACGATGGGGTATTCTTGTGAGAGCGAGATAAGCCAATCAGCCATCTCTTGTGATGAGAGCGTGCGTTTTTCAGTTGCGAGTTCATACTTTCCGTCTTTGTAGAGTTCGGTCGCCGCAACGTCGAGCGCGAATACGAAGTCTTTGCCAGGCACATATCCGGCTTTCACCACCGCATCACTTACGAGTGTGAGTGCTTCTTTGTTTCCCTCTTTCACTTCCGGAGCATAGCCGCCTTCATCACCGACCGTTGTGCTGTATCCTTTCGCCGTCACCACCTTTCCGAGCGCATGGAATACTTCGGCGCACATACGCGCAGCATCAGCAAACGTCGTAGCTCCGATAGGCATCACCATGAATTCTTGAATATCGGTCGAACCTGCAGCATGTTTGCCTCCGTTAATGATGTTGACCATCGGAAGAGGGAGCGACATGGTCGTCGCCTTACTCGTAAGTGAGTTGAGATACACGTAGAGCGGAACTTTCTTCTCGAGCGCAGCAGCTTTTGCGACCGCAAGCGAAACTGCAAGCAGTGCATTTGCACCGAGTCTACCTTTGTTCGGCGTTCCGTCGAGCGCAATCATTGTTTCATCTATCGCTGTTTGTCCACTCGCATCCATCCCGATCAGCGCTTTTGCTATCTCAGTATTCACGAATGCGACCGCTTTCAGTACTCCCTTTCCCCCATACCGTGCCTTATCACCATCACGTAGCTCGACCGCTTCATTACTTCCAGTCGAAGCACCTGATGGCACTGCCGCGCGGCCGATTATTCCGGAGTCGAGCGTCACCTCGGCTTCGACCGTAGGATTTCCGCGTGAATCGATTATTTCTCGCGCATGGATGTGAGTGATGTTCATGGTAGTGAAAGAAAAAGAATGTCTTATATACATTCAGTTATAGTACGGATCGGCTGCAAATTCAAACTATGCACTCTTCCGCTGTATGTGATATGCAGGCAAGAGCACTGCACCGCAAAACCAAATAAGCCATGCGCTTGCATAAAGCAGTGACTGTGGATCTGAGTTGTATATCATCGGAGTAAAGAGAAGCGCAGCCCCGTGCAAGAATGCGACCAGTGCAGTGATGAGTACGACTGCAAGTAACACCTCCTCATGTGTGAGCGACAAGAGTCTGCGTACTCCGCCGATACACAGTGCTGCGACCGGGACACTCAGCAGGAAAAGTATCGGACCATAGTAGCCTCCCCACCAACCGTGCGATGAGAAAAATCTGACAAGAAATACCCCGTTCAACCAAAAGCTGACGGAGAGCAGTACAAGAGCACAAATTTTCGCTTTACTGAATGTATTCTCCATCGATCCATTATACGATACATGAATGAGCAAGAAAAAACGCCCCGGGTGAGGCGTCGGTAGTCGAACGAATATTCAGCCCGAGATCAGCTGACAGTGGCACTTCTCGAGAAGCAGTCCCGGGGCATCACTTCCTCCAGGAGTAGCCCTGAGTTTGCGGAAGAAATCCGCGTATGCCGGGTCGAGCACTTCAAGCTGCGCGATGACTTCCTCGTAATCGACCCAGAGGTAGTAGCGGTCTTCACGGTAGAGAGGGTCATCCGGCTCGATGACCGTGAGTTCCATACCGAACCACAGCTTGCGCTGCTCTTCCGGGTCGCCTTGGCGCGGGAGTCCCGTCACACGAACTTTCTTCATGCTCTATCCTATCAGTGGTGATTGCGTCTGATTGAGATAATAAACGAGGAGAGGGAGAAGTCAATGCGTATCGATGTACTTTTTTGCTAATTTGACCGCAACACTTCCTCCCGGCACGAACATCCCCGCAGCATCAGCGCCGATGTCGAATAGGAAGTTCCGGTCGAGCATACGTCCGATATATTCATCGAAAACACGACTGCCAACACCGACACTCCCTGTCATGCCGTCGACCTCGAGGATCCCCTCTTTGTCCTTCGACTTCCACTTGTACTGATAGGCATAGATCGGATGATAGTACAGATCGACACAGGTCACCTCCACTGATTCTTCGTAAATAGTGTCAGCTTGAATACCCTTGATCATTTTCGACAATGAATCGCGCATAATAGCAGACACTCTTGCCTGTGGAGGGACAAGGATAGAACCGGGTGCGACAGACGCTTCGAGCTCTCCGGTGATGACGGTCGGTGAGAGCGACATATACTGCTTGAGCTCAAGGTCGGGCTTGCCGCTTACGCCGTTCACGAATACTTCGTCTGCTTCTTCCTGTGTGCAGTGTTCCATCACCGGAAGATGGATATGGCCGTTCGTCACCGGGAATTTTTGCTCATGATGAGTGACTGCCTGTACTTCTTTGCCGGAAACCGCGACCTGATATGCAGTGCTGCGATCATAGACATACTTTGCATGCGCAACGACATGCCAGAACGGTTGATATCGGTGCTCGGCGTACAATAGTTCGAAATCGTCGTCACTCGGACGCGAAAGAAAACTCGTCACCTTATTGAGTGTGCCGAATGCATCCATTTTCTTTTCCCATGCGATCTTCTTCGCACTCTCCTCCGTGATCTGATCCTTGAATAAAAGGATCCGCTGATCTGCAACTTTTATTTCCATGGGTTTATAGTACTCCAATCGGAGTATTTCGCACCTGTTGTCTTACTGGCGGTAGGATTCTCGACTGCCGTCGTCGGAACCAGGTCACTACTGGTTAATACTCCGGCGACACCCCCGAACTGAGCGTGCTAAAATAGAAAGAAGCATGAAACAAAAATTCTACACACAACACAAGGCGCAACTTATCGTCATCGCAATGATTTTTTTTATAGGTATCATAACCTTCTTTGGGTACGACCATCTTGTCACGCTTCCTCTTGAACGAGTCGAGTTCTACCAGAATTACAAAGGGGTATTTCCAGTCGACGTCAGGACCCTCAAACTCGAAAATGGCTCGACCATTCCTGTCATTCGTATCATTGGGAGTATTGCATGCAATAGCGAGTACGACGTAGCATTCTCCACCGATCCGACGTATACCGACGATACACTGACTGTCGGTGTGCACTTTATCGGCACCAAAACACTCGCGTCAATGCGACGCGGTTCCTTCGGGTGTTTGTCTATCGGGCAAAACGCCGGACTGATCGAGATCGATCCCAACTGGCTGGTCAGTGGACGCACAAAGAAAGTCATGATTGACTTCGTCGGACAACGGAGCGAGTTCTTAGTCGCACGTAGTGGAGAAACAGTGACTCTTTCTCTTTCCCCCAACGTGCCAGCTGCGAACCTTAATAAGGTTTTGAGTTCATCGACTTCACTAGATAATGCCGGTGCATGCAGCGACAGGATGGGGCTTCAATATAATCTATGCGCTCCAACGGCAGCACACTGACGGCAATACCTATCATCAGTGCATCAACTTCGCCAAATGAAAAAGACCCGCTTTGGGTCTTTTTCATTTGGCTCCCCTCCTCGGACTCGAACCGTTGTCGGTCAAGCAGATTACTACATAGGGCAGTCCTATGTAGAAATATCGGCGGGGTTTTTCAATCCTGCTGTAACTTATTTCGGCGGCAGGAATTTCGGTCATTACATGACCAGTACCCGTTTCCCATTTCATTATGATGTCAGACATCAGAATGAAATAAGGGAGAACGGCTTCGAATCCTGCCCAGAAGCTCTGCTTCCTGCACGACAGGAATTCTCGCTGACGGCGCGTAATTGGTGGTTTCGAAGACGAAACATCACCAATTTTTCGAATCCTGCCCGCGAGCTTTGCTCGCTGCCGGAGCTTACTCCCGCAACAAAAAAACCGCCTGAGCGGTTTTTTGTTGTCGGGTCGTAAGCTCCGGCGGCAGGATTCGAACCTGCGACCAATGCGTTACACGAAATCCAATATTTTCATAAAGGCGTGGACTATATCTTTGCCATATCTTTGATCACTCAAAAACGTAGGCACTCTGGTATCTAGTCTCTACGGCGCTCTCAGTTTTCACTAAGTTCCCTCGGTATTAGCATGGTCTTGCGACGGTAGCGTTCACCGATATCCCAAAGAGTTCATCCTGCGGTTTCCCACAGGAGCTGCCTCACTCAACAGCGCACTGCTCTACCACTGAGCTACACCGGAGCGTATGAACCGACAAAATCAGCACCTGCAGAATATAGCAAATATACGCTGAATTGCAAAGTTTCTATTTCCTGAACTTTCGGGGAAGTTTTGTCGTTCCCCCGTGAACTTCACGGTGACAATTTGCACAAAGAAGGACACATTTGTCCGCTTCTTTTTTAGTTTTTTCCCACGAGCGAGTGAGTCCTTGCATTGATAGCCCGAAATCCTTTGTTGCCCCGTCGATATGGTGCAGGTCAAATGCACCAACATATCTTTTATAGCCACAAATGATGCAAGCGCCTCCCTTGTATTCAACAACCATCAGCTTGATCTTTTTCCTTCGCCTTGCAACCGCCATCTTCAAATATTCCCTACGGTCTGCATAGGTTCTTTTTTCAATTCTTTTTTGTGGCATATAAATACAAGTATACCGCACACTCGATACCTTCTTCGGAGGTTACATTATCCGTGCTATCATCTCTTCATGACCAATCTACGAAAAACCAAGATAGTGGCGACCATCGGTCCTTCCTCGTCAGAGGAAAAGACGCTCGTGCGCATGATAGAGGCAGGCATGAATGTGGCGCGTATCAATTGCTCGCACGGGTCGCATGAAGAATATAAGGCAAAGGTCGAACTCATCAGACGCGCATCGGCGAAGGCCAAGATCCCGGTCGCTATCCTTATGGATCTTGGCGGGCCAAAGATCCGCATCGGGGATTTCGCAGACGGAAGAGTACTCCTCGAGCACGGTGCGAAACTGACACTCACGACCGAAAAGATAGAAGGCAGCGCACTGCGTGTATCTATTAATTACCCGAAGCTCCCGAAAGAAGTGAAGCCCGGGATGCACATCTATCTCGATGACGGTAAGGTCGATCTCGAAGTCATCTCAGCCAGCGGGAGCGAAGTACGCACGAAGGTCATCTTCGGCGGTGAGATCCGCTCGAGGCGCGGAGTGAATATCCCTGACGCTGACCTCTCTATCGCCACCATCACTCCAAAAGACATCAAGGATGCCGAGCTCGGAGTCAAACTGGGAGTCGACTTCATGGCACTGTCCTTTGTGCGCAACGCAAAAGATATCCTGAAGCTGCGCGACATGCTGATGAAGAAAGGTTCAGCGGCCGGCATCATCGCAAAGATAGAGACGCGCCAGGCGATACAGAATATCGACGAGATCATCGCGGCGACACGCGGCATCATGGTCGCGCGCGGCGACCTTGCGGTCGAAGTCCCAAAAGAAGAAGTACCACTGATACAGAAAATGATCATCAGGAAATGTAATGCGGCGGGAAAGGTGGTCATCACTGCGACCCAGATGCTCGAGTCGATGATCACGCAGACCTCCCCTACTCGTGCGGAGGTGAACGACGTGGCAAACGCTATTTTCGACGGCACTGATGCAGTCATGCTCTCCGGCGAATCTGCGGTCGGCGACCACCCTATACTTGCGGTACAGACCATGGCGCACATCGCGCTCCGGACGGAGCATAGTCCTATCTATCATGAAGACATCTTGCGTCTCTCTACTTTCCCCGAAGGCATCGTCGACGCAGTCTCATCGTCGGTCACACACATTGTGCGCACGGTGAAGGCGAAAGCTATCGTTGCACTCACCGAATCAGGATTCACCCCGCGCACCATCTCGCGTCACAAGCCGCTCACTCCTATTCTTGTACTTACTACGATAGAGACTTCGTACCGCCAGCTTCTCTTGTCATACGGCTGCTACCCCGTGCTGATCAAAAAAAGCATCCGCTCACTGAACGACGCCATCACACTCGCAAAGAAGACACTCGTCGCGCGCAAGCTCGCAGAGAAGGACGACGTATTTGTACTCGTCGCAGGCATCCCGTTCGGCAACCGAGGCGGCACGAATACTCTTTCGGTACAGCAAGTCTAGTCCCTGTATTGCTTTGCATTGTGCTGATACTGGCGTATCATAAACTCTATAATTACTTCTATAATATTTGCTATGGATACTGACGAACACGCGAGCGGACTGATGAAAAATATCGATATGGAATCTGTGGAGAAACACATGAAGGAGGGTACTCCATTCACACTCCTCATCAAGTTTGCCGATACGCAGCAAGTACTTGAGGAGTGCGGACTGATCTACAATCCCACAAGCGGGATGTACCAGTCACTCGAGGAAGGCGACCGCTGGAAAGCGGAAGCAAACCCCGAAGGCGGTGTGGTAGTCTCTCCTGCACCGGTGCTCTATGACAACACTATCGGTCAAGAAATGAACACACCGATAGGAGGCGGCAATGAGATCGAAGAGGAGGACGCAAAACTCGACGGACTCGAAGCAGACAGCCCCGAAGGTAAAGCAATGGATGCACCAAACGCGTAACAAATAAAAAAACACCGGAGCATACTCCGGTGTTTTTTTATTTCTTCTTCTTTTTCGTTATCGTCTTTGTTGTCTTACTTCCCTCTCTCTTTTCAGCGCACTTTGGGCACCTGCATCCTTTTGGTTTGATGTATTCATTCCAATATTCCTTGCCGTAGTCATAGGTGATCTCGTCTCCAAGCATGATGTTCTTGGTGGATTTTATCCATACATGGTCTTTAAAGGTATCACTCTCTGCATTGGGACGACAAGAATGATTGATATAGCGCGCTTTATTCCAGCGCGGTGCTCCGTCGATATCCACCTTCTTGTTGATGTTGAAAATATACAGACTGTTCTTGTCATCATCAGACTCATTGGTCATCACTTTGCCGACGTATTCGATAATCTTCTTGCCTTTAGGTATCGGTTCCATTGCAAAAAGTCCGAGACCACTCTTTGAGCGTCCCACACGTACCTGATATTTTGCATTGTTGTCTTTGCGTAGTTCGATCATAGGTGATTCATCTAAAAAAATACGCGACCAGCGCTGACGCATGATCGTATGCAAGTGATTGTACCCAAGCACTACCGAAGGCGCAAGGGTGCCTCACTCTATTATCCCCAACCGATCAAACCTGCTGAATACTTGACATGCTAAGTATCATCGGCTATACTCACCTCAGTTCGTCCTTTCAACAACCGGAGTCTGTAATTGTCCCTGCAAAATATCTTACGCATCATCGTCGGTCTCTTGTGCATGGTGGATTGTTTGTCACTGTCTTTTCGAGCGGAAGCATCCGCAACAGAGGGTGGAAATGAACACATTCACAGCGCAGTCCTCGTCAAAGCGACGGACAAAAGGATCGATGAGATCCCCGTCATCAAACGTACCCTTGTGCGTACCCCTGTTTCGTCATTTACCCCGGGAGAAAATGACGCGCGCGAACCGTTCTGCGGCAATACCGAGCGCCCGATGCAAAGCGGCACCGCGTCCTGGTATGGACCAGGGTTCCACGGTAAGGCCATGGCTGACCGGAAGCCCTACAACATGGAGGCGGCAACGGTTGCCCACCGCAAGCTGCCACTTGGCACGCTCGTGTGCATCAGAAACCCCGCAAATGACCGTGTCGTCATCGCTGAAGTCACCGACCGCGGACCCTATACCAAGGACCCGCGTATCGTCGACCTATCGAAGGGCGTCGCAACAGCACTCGGTATCAAGCTCGGACCGGTAGAGATCTCCCTGTTCACCATCGGCTGATCTGTAAATTGGCCGCGCGGCATCTTGTTCACTCAAGATGCCGCTTTTTTATCCAGCATCACTTTGCCGAACACACATATATAGGTACAGGACTTTTTACCGAGCATATCTATGAGCGATATATGCTTGTGCCTACAAAGTGATGCGGAGCAAAAAAATCGCCCCATGTGGGGCGATTCTTTTTGTGTACTTATTACTTTGTGTACCTGTTACTTGAGGAACTGTACTACCTCATCAAAGTCACGGCGTACTTTGGGGCGCGCTGCCGCCTCGTCATCTCCCGAGCGGTAACCGATAGCGAGTAGGCTGGTCGCAGTCACATTCATAGCAGTAAGACCGAGTGCCTCATCAACTCCCTGCGGGTCGAATCCTTCCATTGCGGCATTATCGATCTTAAGGAGTGATGCGGTCTCCATCATGATACCGAGCGGAATATATGTCTGACTCCTGATCCACATATCGAGTGCGGCATCATCACGCATTGCGACCGTGCCGTCGAGCATGTCTTTGAATCCCTTGAGTGCTGATTCGGGTGCGCCCGTCACTTTTGCAGTGCGAGCGATGCGTTCATTTACGATAGTCGCGCGTGCATCCGTACGGCGGGCAATGACAATAAGATGTGATGCATCAGTGATCTTCGGCTGTCCATAACCCGCCGCCTTCACCTTCTCACGTAGCTCGGGACTTTCTACCACGATGAACTTCCACCCTTCGAGTCCGTATGAGCTCGGTGCGAGTCTTCCTGCTTCAAGGATGGTGTGCACATCCTCCGCTGATACTTTCTTTGTCTTGTCGAATGCTTGCACGGCATAGCGCCAGTTAAGTGCTGATACGATCTGTTCGTTGTTCATAAAAAAGAATATTAGTATGCTAAGTGTCACCAGTATACCCTGTGCGCATCCAAACTTGCAAGTACATACCAATATATGCTATACTCACCAAATGGAAACCATTAAACTCCACAGCAAAATGAAAGGTGATATCGCCAAGGCCACCTGCCCCTCACGCGGGGTACTCGACCTTATTGCGGACAAATGGACCGTGCTGATCATTCACACGCTCGCAAGCAAGACAATGCGACACAATGAACTCGCGCGTGCACTCGGCGACATCTCGCAAAAAGTACTTACGCAGGCGCTCCGCAAACTCGAACGAAACGGCATCATCATCCGCACCATCTTCCCTGTAGTACCGCCGCGTGTCGAATATGCGCTTTCTCCGCTCGGACGCTCGCTTATCGGAGTCTTGGGCACCCTCTCGACATGGGCTGAATCACATTTCGTCCAGGTAGTGCACGCGCGCGATAAGTTCGACAACGCTCCGAAGAAATAATCTGAATTCTGTCGGCATCACCCCAAACACCCGCCTCACGAGAGGCGGGTGTTTGCAAATACATGCAAGAAATAGCCGGAGTGCTACTATGAGTGATATGGAACGTGAAAATAAATTATTGCTCTTTTTCACCATACTTGTCGTTGCACTCCTCAGTGCGGCATTCTACTGGATCAAGGCACGTCCCGAACGCGTCGGTTCGGTCGTACAAAGTGAATCATCGAGCGATAAGATAGCAGTCGAAAAATTCCAAGAGGTGCCGGTGCTTACTGATGACACCCTTGCGCAAAATGATACCGCAGAACACCTCTCGTATGAGGTGCACTTCCCGCGAGTCCTCCTCGCATCGAACACGACACTCGCGAAAGAGGCGAATGCCGTGATAAGCGCATTTGTAAACGATCAGATCTCCGAATTCAAAAACAATGTCGCTCACAGCAGCACCGTCGGTACACTGAAAGACGCATCGAGCGAGTTCAGCATGCGCTATACCCCGGAGATGCTCTCGCCCACTATTCTTTCACTGCGCTTTGATTACTCAGAGTATATCGAAGGATCTGCGCATCCGAATACGCAAAGTCGTGTTCTGAATTATGATCTGAAGCGCCACCTGCTTCTCTCTACTGGCGCACTGTTCGCATCATCGACGCAAGCCTTCCCCTTCCTTTCGAGCTATTCACGAAATGTGCTCCCCACCATACTTACCGATGTATCAAAAGCTGAGTTTGAGTCGGAAGTAATTCCCGGGACCGAACCGATAAGTGATAATTTTGAAGCGGTCGCACTCACCAAGACTGGGCTGCTGATCATTTTTAACCCATACCAGGTCGCTGCGTATGCGCGCGGCGCAGTTCAGGTCGAAATTCCGCTTGCTGACCTTGCCGATCTGATATCACCGGACGTACGCGATGCCATGCGCATGGCAAGCGACAATATTATAGAAGCTACTCCGGAAGGCACGACAACTACCCCAAAAAAGATGGAATATTAGCAGAAATAGCCATATTCCTAGCCAAGAACTTGACAGAACCTGTAAAATAAGGCAGACTTAGATTGGAACGTTTGATTTTAGACAGCAAGGCAAGACCCTCACCGGTCTGGTTTTTTTGTCTGGAACGTTGAAAACTGAAACCTACAAAGGAAACAACGTGAACTTCATCCTGAAGATCTGTCTTCTGCTCTCCTGCCTTTTTGGCATCGGCGCAGAGGCGGCGACTCCCGCACAAACTGCACAGGAAGAACTGCACTACCACGCGAAGAAGGGCGAATTTCTCGTCCTGATCGCCGCGAATTTCGCAGATCAATTCCCCGGTATCACATGGCGCTCACTCGCGAAGGACAACAAGCTGACGGATCCGTCTCTCATCCAAGAGGGGCAACTTATCGTCATCAAGGCACCAAGCACGAAGACCGCCAAGGTCACCGTGCCGGCACCAACAGCACCCATAGCAATAGCAGAAGCTGCGACCTCCCCTGCGGAAGCTGCAGTGCCTACCATGCGCAATCATGGCCAAAGCATCAGCTGCGCGAAAGTACGGAGCGGCATGACCTTCGCTGAACGCCAAGTCAACATCGACAACTGTGCGCGCATTCGCGCCGCACGGAAGCAGTATGCGAGCGCACAAGCCGCGCGCTCGGTGCAGACAGCGTCCTATGCTCGTCCTGTCCGTGTGACGCATAGCAGCACTCCGGCAGACATCCTGCCCGAACCGGTGCAAACCATCGCACAGGCCATCGATCCCACCGTGAAAGCGATGATCGATGAAGAACTCTCAGAGATCAAGGGCGGACTCGAAGACGTGTTTGGCCCTTCACCTAACATCACCCCGCTTGCGTGGGTGATCCTCCTGCGGCGTCATGGTGTATTACCGGACGCGAGAACTGCGGAGCTCAGTCTTCGCATTCCTGACGGAGAACCTCTCGTTGTTTCCACTTTCCCGTTCGACATTCAAAAGGAGTGAGCCTAGCGCTACACCTACCAACCTTCCTTTCCCTCAACTTTTACCGGAGTACTCAGAAATGAACAGAACGATCCTCAAAACGTTGTTGGCGCTCTTGTGCGCTTTCTCGGCCGGCTCGGCCTTCGCCTGGCCCCAGTGCAAAGCTGGAGGCACGGCAGTCATCGCTGAAGGGAGCAAGGACTATGTGTGCCCGTGCGGCAACAACGTGTTCGTCACTCCGACGCAGTCGTGCCCGGCGAATCCGCCAGCTGGTCAGCCGATCACCGTCAGCACGAATCCGACCTCTACGTCGGGCGCGGATGCCGATGCGGCTGCGAAAGCAGCGGCGGAGTCGAAAGCGGCGGCAGCTGCACTTTCTGCGGCAGTTGCTGCAGGCGGTGCCGGCGGCAATGTCGATTCGAAGATCGCCAACGAGAACTGGAACAAGATGAGCCAGACCGATCAGCAAGCCTTCATGGCTTCGCTGAATCAGAGCCAAAAGCAAGCGTTCAAGGCGAGCCTCGACCAGAGCCTGACCAACAACAGCCCTTCGTCAGCGACGGCCGGCGGTGCGCAGGTTGCCACGACCAACTACAGCAGCAGCAGCATCCGTTACGGCGTTGCCATTCAACTGCCGGCCATCCAGCTCACCCCTGGGCACGCCGGCGGCGAGCTGAGCAACACCACGACGCAGTGCTCGATGACGCAGTACAAGGTCGAGGACGTCGGCGACATCGAAGCCCATGTCATCGGAATCGTGTTCAACAATGCGTTCAAGAACGGCAAGGTCCAGAAGCTGACAAGGCAGAACGGCGACGACAAGAAGCCACTCTTGCACACCTACAGCGAATGGGAAGACGCGGGCATCGACGATCGGGGCAACCTGGTCCAGCGACGCTACGGCTATGGTGAGCAGTTCATCATCGACAGCTACCTCGTCGGTTCATCGACGGCCTCCGGCATCAACATCGGCGGCTCCGGTCAATCTTCGAGCGGCGCAGGTGGCCTCTCGCGCACCGGCGCCATCACGACGTATGGCAACAACATCATCGTGAACGGCTGCACGATCCCCGAACAGCGGATCGTCTACGTGCCGAAGGCACCCAAGGTGTCCGAAGCCGAGATCGCCGATGCCCTCAAGCTGCAAGCCGGCATGCAGTGGAAGTTTGACGTCCCGGTGCAACGCATCGAGATATCGTCCGCTCCCTGCAAGATGAAGAAGTACAAGGACCTCGAGACCGGTGCCGAGGTCGAGCAATGCCCCGGTGCCAAGGGTACCGTCCGCCGTACACGCATCGTCGACGACCGCACCGTCGTCACCGGCACCTTGGTCCAAGGAGCAAGCGCTGCTGCAGCTGCCAAGAAGTAGGTTTCGGTTTCACGAAGCTCTTTCAGTGACGTAAGTCACTCGCCCCGAGGCCCATCCGATTCGTCGGTTGGGCTTCTTTTTTTATTTCTTCTCGATATAATGGCAGTCATGACTATCGTTACCGCAATTCTCATCATCCTTGGACTCGTCGTATTCGAATCGATCAACTCCATCGACAACGCCGTCATCAATGCCGAAGTCTTGACCACGGTCGGACCTAAGGCACGCAAATGGTTCCTCACCTGGGGAGTGTTCTTCGCAGTCTTTCTGGTACGCGGACTCTTGCCACTGCTTATCGTATGGATAGCACTCCCGGGCGTCGGCCTATGGGAAGCATTCACTGCGACATTCTCGGGCGACCCGGCAGTAATTGGGGCGGTCGAAGCATCGGCACCGATACTTCTCCTTGGTGCAGGGGTATTTCTTATATTTCTTTTCTTACACTGGATATTCCTTGAGCCAAAGACCTTCGGACTGCGTGCGGAGAAGTTCTTTTTTGAAAATGGCGTATGGTTCTTTGCCATCACCTCCATCATGCTTACTGCTGTTGTCTGGTATTCGCTCAAAATAAATCCGATCCTCGCTTTCGGCGGGGTGGTCGGATCGACCATATTCTTCATCGTCAACGGCTTTAAACAGAACGCTGAGAAAGCGGAAATGGACCTACGCCGCGAGCACAGTCGTTCAGACATGTCGAAGATCATCTATCTGCAAATGATCGATACCGCGTTCTCCATCGATGGCGTCTTGGGAGCATTCGCATTCACCCTCTCAGTACCGCTCATCCTTATCGGAAACGGCATCGGCGCATACATTGTACGCTGGATGACCATCTCAAACATCGATCGCATTAAAAAATACATCTTCCTGAAACATGGAGCAATGTACTCGATACTCTTTCTGGGTATAGTGATGCTCGCAGATGGATTTGGAGTTCATGTACCACAATGGGTCTCACCGGTGATCACCTTTGTTGTCATTGGATATTTCTTCATACGCTCACGCGCGGTGATCGAAGTATCGATCCACAAAATATAGTGCAATCTCTCGTACTATCTCGGACGAGTTGAGGTGGCGGAAGGGCTCCCAAGCTCTTGCTTGTACGAGTTTATCTTGTGCTCATTCCACTGTATCAGCACAAAGATGCCGATAATGAGGAGCGCCATGGGGAGGTATACATATCCCATCCACTTCACCACCCTCTTCCAGTCCTCTTTTTTCATATTGGATATTAAATGCGCGATTTCTTTGCCGCCGCACGCACTGCTTTGGAAACTGCGCCTGCCACTCGCTTGTCGAAGGGTTTGGGGATGATATTATCTTTTGTGAGCTGCTTTCCCGAAATGAGCTTGGCGATCGCCTGCGCAGCTGCAAGCTTCATCTCCTCAGTGATGGTTGGTGCATTCGCATCAAGCGCACCACGGAATATCCCCGGGAATGCGAGTACGTTATTTATCTGGTTGGGATAGTCGGAGCGGCCGGTGCCAAGGACTGCGATCTTGGTCTTCTTTGCCGTCTCATAGGCTATCTCTGGGTTTGGATTGGCAAGTGCGAATACAATTGGCTGGTCCGCCATAAGCGCGACGAGTTCAGGAGTCAGCACATTCGCGACCGACGTGCCGATGAATACGTCTGCCTCGGGAAGCGCCTCAGCAAGATCGCCTTTCTTTCCCTTGCGATTGGTCTCAAGCGCAATGTCCGCCTTATAACCGCGCAGACCGCCGCGCTCCGGGTGCAGGATCCCCTTTGAATCGAGCATGATGACATTGCCACGCTCAACCCCCGCTTTCACGCAGATACGATACACCGCGGTTGCGGCAGCTCCGGCGCCATTGATCACTATCTTCACGCGTGAAATATTTTTCTTCGTGACTTTGAGAGCGTTGAGGAGTGCAGCGAGTACGACGATTGCGGTGCCGTGCTGATCGTCGTGAAATACCGGAATGTCGAGCTCATTGCGTAGTCGTTCTTCGATCTCAAAGCATCTCGGTGCTGCGATGTCTTCAAGGTTGATACCGCCAAATGTCGGGGCAATGGCTTTGACTGCGGCAATGATCTCTTCAGTGTCCTGAGTTGCGAGCACGATGGGAAATGCGTCGACGCCCGCGAACTGCTTGAACAGTGCGCACTTCCCTTCCATCACAGGGAGTGCCGCTTCAGGGCCAAGATTGCCGATGCCTAAGATGGCCGAACCGTCGGAGACGACCGCAATGGTCCTACCCTTTAACGTGTGGGTGCGTGCAGCCTTCTTGTCTTCTGCTATGAGCAGGCAGACTGCGGCGACTCCCGGAGTATATGCAATAGAAAGGTCCTCTTTATTTTTGAGCGACATGAGGGAGCGGATCTCTATTTTCCCCTGATGTTTCTTGTGTGCAGCAATGGCGCGTTTGTCGTAATTCATATGTATATTGATTATCGTTTCCGAAGTATAACACGCGCCCTAGGGGCAAGCCTGTGTATTATCGTATCGTGATACCAAGGAACTTCTCGGTCGCATTGAGGGTGCCGGGAATGAGATTGAAAATGACCGGGAAGATAAATAGCAGGAATGCGCATGGAATAGAAACGAACGCGACGATCATCGCAAGAAGTGCGAATGCGGGCGTGAGCAAGATGCGGATTTTTGCCTGCGTCATGGTACGGTGCTCGAGATCATGCATCTCGATCTCATGTGAGCGCTGTGCATAAAGCAGCATGCCAAATGCGGTCAGACCCATGCAAATGATATTTGCGCCATAGATCCAGACTGCAAGCACATTTGTCGGGTATGTGCCCAGAAGCTCGGTCGAGAACGGTATGAATGCAAGAAACATCAGGTACAGCATATTGATCTGCAGCATCGCGCGATTCACGTTCTTGGTAAAAAAATGGAACATCGCATGATGGCTGGTCCAGTACATCGCGAGTACGGTGAATGAGACAACATAGCTCGCGATCATCGGGAGGATGTCGGTGATGCCTCCCCAGAGTCCGATCCATGAGTACGCTCCATCTGCAACATGAGGAACATGCACCTCGATCACAAGGAGTGTCATGGAGATGGCGAATATTCCGTCTGATATGGCTTCCACCCTCGCTTTGTTCATGAGGAGAAGGATACCTCAAATAGTCCGAGGGGACTAGGCGTCAGGAAATGACTTCTTGAGTTCTTTTTGTGCCTGAA
>JAYTVK010000037.1:0-6589 GCA_043744595.1 Candidatus Lloydbacteria bacterium | reverse complement strand
GTCCGCTCTACTGCACATGCCTAACCCCTATCTCCCTTCATTGTGACACAAAGCAAGTCAGTGAGTGTATATGTCTATAAAGAAGGTTATTTGACAATCCACCTAGGGAGAGATATTTTCAAGCAAGATCGATGACTTTCCCTTTCAACTTTTTTGCAACCTCTTTTGGAGAAGACATGGAACTGAATTTCAAGGACAACACCGCAAAGACTTTTTGCAGGGGTAGAAGCGTCGCAGTGGTTGCATTCATCCACCAGCACCTCGGCCTAGCGTCGGTCGCTGACGTTTCATACATCCGCGAACGCGACGCGCTTAAGCTCGAGACAGCGACCGGCTCGATCCTCGTCAACACCCTCCTGACCAAGAAACTCGACGAGAACTAGCCCGCCCTATCACTACTCCGTCAACGTCACCAGCTTCTGCTGAATACACCCCACCCCGCCGACCACCACATCCGTGGCCGGCGTTTTCTTTTTTCAGATCTCTTTTAACTCCCCTTCAAATCGCTCAAGTTTTTTAATTTTTAAAGTATTAAGACACACTCGCGCTTATTTACAAAAATTTAGAAATTGATATCATTGTTTCATGAAACAGCTTACTGAAACTCCTGAGGGGAATGAGGCGGAAGTAAGTTTGGAGGATTCGGGTGATCAGAACCCTTTGGTTGCAACCGAAGTAATACAAAGTGTTCGAGAATCCCAGCAGGGTCTAACTGCGGAAGATGCAGCAAGTGCGGAAAAGTTGGCTGCCGAAATAAAAGCGAGGTTACCAGACCAAGGTCTGGTGGGACAGGAGTTGTTTGTGCCCGCCAATAAGCTTACTGCATATGAGGAGCATAAAACTGCCTCAAGGGAAGCTCGAGACGGTGCAGGGTGGGAGGGTGCGAAGGCAATCTTGAAGCGTGGTCTTGCTTTTGCCGGACTGACGGTAAATACGGCACTCGCGCTTGGTGCTATATTCGCGCCAGACTCAGAAGAAAAACCTTACTCTGGGAGAAGGCGTGCAGTGGATGGGGCGATCGGAGTGATGGGGATAAAGGGCTCAGTGGAGATGCTCCATGACGCTGACAAAAACGAGCATAAGGCAGAATTATTAGATGGAGAACACAAGCGTGAAATTGGAGAGACTCGTGAAATTGTCATTGGTGGGTTAGTGGATGGCGGAGCAACAGTTTCAGAAACGGGAACAGTAGCCGCAACCGAAGACCAGATAGCATTAGCACGCCAAGAAATGGATAATAGATTGGAACACAGAGAAGATGTAAAAAAAATAATGCATTTTGGCGAGTAGTAGCTAAGATAATGGGGTGTCCGTTGCCAGCTACAGCTTACACTTGAGCAACCGCTTGCACACTAAATTAATTCTGTAGACACTGCCCAAAATGGACATGTGACCATCCTCCTCCGGGATATCGTCCTGCAAATACAAGGTTGAACCTTGTATGACACTTTCATTCCTCTCAGGGAGCGATTTCATGAAACCCACTAACTACTTGAGCATTTTCCATTTCAAGTTCTCTATTATCAAGATACATTGCCACCATATACATACCCACAAACAGAACAGCTACATAAAACCACTTTTTATTCTTGAATATGGTGATCCCAAGAGTAAGCAATGCGCCTACATAACCCACAACATATAGCGCGTGATAGAGTGTCGATTCAATACTCACTCCTATCATAATAATCGGGACAAAAAGCGTTACGACAAAAAGAAATATTGAGATACCGCGATAAATTTTTTCCATATCATAATGCTAGAAAAAACATACAATAAACAGCTCGAGCAAAGCGCCCACCTCACCGTGGCCGGCGATTTTTTTCAGATCTCTTTTAAATCCCCTTCAAATTCAAAACATTAAGGCGCAAATATTGAAGAAATAACCTACCCATCACCATTTCTGGCTTGTTCAATTTTCTTCGAATATTAAAAATCGCCGCAGTGTAATTTGCGGCGATTCATGCGACCCTTTTCAGAATCGTTATGGCTTCCTTGGGTGAACTTCACCGTTCGTAGTACGTCTCATCGGGGATCTTTCCCCAGAGACGCCCGTAGGTCTTGAAGAGATGCCACCAGGTTGCCAAGGGCGTGTTCTTGCATGGCCAAGCTGAGCTGTACATAGTTGAAATTCTCCTTCCTAAAAGAACTGTTGTATGCATAATAATATCATAAAACAATTCATTTGTCAACCATACACATGCCAGCTGGCCCACTTCCTGACCATCAACTCGTCCATGTCAAGGCGACGCCTTGACATGGACATCATCGTCGAACGCATTCCCGACCAGTCTCACACCAAAACAACCCGCCGACCACTCACATGGCCGGTGTTTTCTTTTTTCATATCTCTTTTAAATCCCCCCCCCATTTTCAAAACATTAAGCAACAGATTTCCTCATTTAATTGTGCCTGTCCCCTTTACCCTCCAGGGTCGGCGTTTTCTTTTCTCCAATTTCTAAAATGATGAAAAAGGTGCCTGACCCATTTTCTTCTGGTAAATGCGCCGTTCATCAACTCCTCCAATGTCAAGGCGTCGCCTTGACATGGACCACTAATCTTCCTCAATTCCTAGGGTGATTCTAAACTATTGAACCATTACGAAAGCTTGACATTTTAATAAATAAGTTATATAATTTTCATCAGTGACAGACGTCGTCTGTCCGTTCCATCCACATGCGAGGTAAACATGACTTCTTCCCTAGTTGGACTACCTGTCCCTGTCGTGAGTGTCATAACACTCATCATCGCCGAGACCGGCACACCCTTGAGCAACCTGACGGAGATCTACACTCCGGTACGTTACAAGGACGGCACCTACGACGTCTTGCGCGAGGACAGAGACGGCTCGCCTGCTTCGTGGGCACGATCGCCGGACACCCACGAGAAGGTGCGTGAGGCGGTCACCCGTGCGGCCACCATGCCGCAGGTCGAGCTTCCGAAAAGCGGCGGCAGCGTGGAGATGCATTTCCGAGACAAGGACGGCATCTCGCGCATGGCGCGCGTGCACATCGGCTACGGCAGTCTCCACTTCGATGACGAGCTGTTCGAACTCACCGAAGAGCAGTTGTCCACCGCAACCTGAACGCAAGTTCCACCCACCACCCCCGCCGACCACTCACATGGTCGGCGTTTTTTTAAATCTCCATAAATTTTCAAAATAGTGACTGACCCCATTATCTCCCATGTCAAGGCGACGCCTTGACATGGGAGGAGGGCACTTACTTGTGGTCGGCGTTTTCTTTTGTCAGATCTCTTTTAAATCCCCCCCCCGAATTTTCAATCAATTGAGCTGTCCCCCATTTGCTACTTATATACAATCAGGGAGCGCGTAGAAGGGACCCCTCCCGTTATTGCACGCAAAACCACCAGGACTATCCATCACACAGTTCGGGTCAGACTTCAATCGTGCACATAGGTCAGCATTTTTCTTTTGTGCAGATTGCGAATCAAAGACAATCATACCTATCATTACAAGAAGGAAAGCGACAATCATGACAAACCATTTCAGCTGAAACTTGTATGTAGCAACAACTGAAAAGAATAACAGGCCCAAGTAGCTCGATAAAAAAATAAACGGAAATAAACCGCCGCCACTGAACGCCCATATCGCAGATACAAATGGAGCAGATGCAAGTGCCGCAAGCAAAATTATTCCCGACAAAACGCGCATGACTTTATTCATATGATAATTATACACCTAGCCGACTACATTATGGCCGGCTTTTCATTTTCAGTCTTATCGCGTTATTTGGGATGAAGTTCGAGGCGAGTTCAACATCAAACTCCAAGCATCGCGTTAGGCGAGTTTCAGATTTGGATGCAATGCGAAGTCTTGGACCGTTTCAGTGTCCGAGAGGTTGTAGTCGGCTACTACCTCCGGACCTGAAATCGGGAAAGACTAGCAGGGCGCCAAATATGGAAGTCTTACAACGTGATGAGCGAGGCGATTGAGTCGCCCTCGCGCAGCTTCATGATCCTAACCCCCTGCGTCTGTCGCCCAAGTATCGGCACCTCCTTCAGCTCCACCCGTATGACCTGTGAGTTCTTTGAGATAGCGACTATCTCCCCTTCTCTATCGGTCACGACCAGTCCCGTCATCAGCTTGCCGGTCTTTGGAGTGACCTTGGCAGTCTTGATACCGCTTCCGCCGCGCTTCTGTACCTTGTACTCGCTCATCTTACTCATCTTGCCGTAGCCTGACTCGCTCATGACGATGAGGTATCCGTCTTCATTGCCTTCTTTGATGACATCTGCGGTGACTATCATGTCGGTGCCTTTCAAATTCATACCGCGCACACCGCCGGCGTTGCGCCCCATCTCGCGTACATCAGTATGCTTGAAACGGATCGACTGACCGGATGCAGAGACGAGAGAGATATCGTCCTTGCCTTCGACGAAGCGTGCGGAGAGGAGCGAGTCTTTGGGCTGAAGCTTGATAGCCAAGAGTCCTGAGCGGCGCACATCCTTAAAGCTGTCGGCTGCGACTTTCTTCACTACACCCTTGCCGGTGACCATCAGCAAGGAGAGCTTCATACTTGCCTTCACTTCCTTCGGCATTGCAAGCATGCTCGTCACGCGCTCTTCGCCTCCAAGCGAGAGGAAGTTCATGATCGACTTGCCCTTGGTGGCGCGCTTTCCTTCCGGAAGCTCGTAGGCCTTTATCTGGTATGCCTTACCTCTATCGGTGAAGAACAGCACATCTGCATGGGTCGAGGTAGTGAGGAACATCTGTACGAAGTCCTCGTCCTTGGTATCAAGGTCGACGACACCGACGCCACCGCGGCGCTGCGTGCGGTATTCTGCCGGATCAGTACGCTTGATGTAACCGCCCGCGGTAAAGACCAGCACGGTCTCCTTCTCGGGGATGGTATCTTCGACGGAAATATTTCCGACCTCACCCTTGACTATCTTGGTGCGTCGTTCGTCGCCGTATTTCTCGCGTACATCGGTGAGCTCTTTCTTGATGACGCCGAGCATCTTCTTTGCGCTTGCGAGAATGGATTCGAGTTCGGCGATCAGAAGTCCAAGCGCCTTGAGTTCGTCTTCTATTTTCTTGCGCTCAAGTCCTGCGAGCTTCTGGAGTTTCATCTCAAGAATAGCAGCTGCCTGAAGGTCGGAGAATTTGAACTCCTTCATCAGGTTGAGGTGTGCGGTCGGAGTGTCTTTCGACGCTTTGATGGTCTTGATGATGGCATCGATATGATCGAGTGCTTTCTTGAGGCCAAGCAGAATGTGCTCGCGCGCCTTTGCCTTTGCGAGCTCGAATTCAGTGCGGCGCTTCACCACTACCTTGCGGTGCTTGATGAATTCCTCGAGCACACTTTTCAGAGAGAGTGTTTGTGGCACTCCATCAACCAGCGCGACCATGTTGTAGTGGAAGGTCGACTCGAGTTCGGTGTGGCGATAGAGATAATTCAAAACTTTTTGCGGGGGCACGCCGTTCTTGAGGTAGACCGCGATACGGATGTCTCCCTTGGCAGACTCGTCGCGCAGATCGCGTAGCCCCTCGAGCTTCTTCTCGCGCACCAGGTCGGCTATCTTTGAAAGCAGGTCTGCTTTATTCACGCGGTATGGAAGCGAGGTGATGATTATCTCACTCTGACCCACCTTGGTCTCGAGTATCTCTGCTTCACCGCGCACCACCACGCCGCCGCGCCCGGTCGCATATGCGTGCCTGATGTCGACTTTGTTGTATGCCACGCCGCCGGTCGGGAAATCGGGACCTTGTACGAACTCTAAGAGGTCTTCGGCGGATGCATCAGGACTGTCGATAAGATGAGTGATGGCGTCGACCACTTCTCCGAGATTGTGCGGAGGAATATTGGTCGCCATACCGACGGCAATACCGAGCGTACCATTGAGTAACAGGTTCGGGACAAGTGAAGGAAGTACCACCGGCTCTTTGCGTGAGCCGTCGTAGTTGGGTCTAAAGTCAACGGTGTTCTTGTCGAGATCTTTCAGCACTTCGCTTGAGATGCGGGTCATCTTGGCTTCGGTATAGCGGTATGCAGCAGCCGCATCGCCGTCGATGGAGCCGAAGTTACCCTGACCGAGAATCAAGGGGTAGCGCATAGTAAAGAGCTGCGCCATTTTGACCATCGCGTCGTACACCGATGCGTCGCCGTGCGGGTGGTACTTACCGAGCACGTCTCCGACGATGGTCGCGGACTTCTTGAAACGCGAAGTCGAGTACAGTCCCACGTCATGCATGGCGAAGAGGATACGGCGATGCACCGGCTTTAAGCCGTCGCGCACATCAGGGAGCGCACGCTGCACGATGACGCTCATCGCGTAGTCGAGGTACGACTCGCGCATCTCGGTCACGATGTTGGCGTTCACGATGTTCACATGAGGCACAAGTGCTGCGGGTGCCTCGTCATCCTTTTTACCTGACTTCTCGGTTTTTTTTGTACTCATGATAATGAATTAATTACTTGATGTGGCGGTGGTCGTTGCGCGCAGTTTCTCTCCTGGGTATGGCGCGTTTTGAGTGGTGAATACTTGGTCGGGATACACGATATCGCTGGCACTCGATTTCGGTGAGAAATACTTGGCGCCGGGGATCGAATCTGCACTTGTCGCTGTC
>JAYTVK010000036.1:0-6594 GCA_043744595.1 Candidatus Lloydbacteria bacterium | reverse complement strand
CTTCACTAAAGGTAGAGACTTCGGGAAGAACTGATTCCAGGCTCTGTGTATCAACAAAATACTTTGAAACTTTATGCTGAGTCTCATGTTCAATATGCGCAAGAAGTGCTGTTTTACTATTGTGTGTTTCTGATTCGAAACCAACTCGCGCATCACCACTGCGGAGCTCTTTTGTGACTATACCAATTTTGTGAGAAATATCAGATATGACACTCCAGAGAATCGTTGATTTTCCACTTTTTGGTTCTCCTGTAATAATAATATTTTTTTGCATACCACTATCATCGCATTTTTATATATTTAAACAAATTTGAGTTCTTCAACGCAGTATAAAGAATAACGGGCGCCAGTATATCTGAGCGCCCGAATGGTCATGGTTTCTTTCTTATTACCTCCCACATGAACTGAATACTCTCATCAACCGTACGGGTATCAGTTTCAAGAATCACCGCACCACTAGGGATGACTGATGGGTTCGCGAGGCGTTCAGCGTCTCTTTTGTCTCGTTCACCAATTTCGCGAAGAATATCGTCAAACGATGCTGTTTTGCCTCGCGAAACAATATCGAAGTAGCGTCGCCTTGCCCTTTCTTCCAAGCGAGCAGTTACAAAAAACTTATGGTCAGCGTTCTGCAAAATCGTTGTTCCTGCATTTCTGCCATCACAGATAACGCCATCAAAAGTTTCAAGCACGAGACTGGAGATCTCCATCAGAATCTCTTGCTGGCCATGACTCGAAGCAAGTATTGACGTTTGATGGGCAATCTCCTGACTGAGGAGTAGAACTGTTATGTCATCACCATGCAAAACAACTGATGCATTTCCCTCACTCCACTGGTATACCACCTCCCTACTTTTTAAGAGAGCTGGAAGTTCCTCGAGCGAGTTTATCTTTTTTGCGCTAAGAACAAACGCTCCCATGCGAAACAAGAGACCGAGATCGACATAGCCAATCCCCGCATCAACTGCGAATCGACGAGCAATTGTTCCCTTTCCTGCTGCGGCAGGACCACAGATGGCAATCTTCATTTTTCATCCTCTCCAGTAACAAGGTTTTTATGGCCAAAATATAACTGCTTAGCCTCCAAATGCTTTCTCGTGTATTGTGTTGGCTCAATGACTACTGGCATTCTTGTTATAGCTCTATAGCCATTCTCCTCAAACACCTTAAATTTATGAGGGTTATTGGTCATCAGGTGAATTTCACGCTTCTGCGTCATATTCATAAAACGGAGAACCGCCACCGCACCTGCGTACGATCGTTTATCAATCAATCCTCCATTTGTAATTATTGACGCAGCCTCCACCGTGGTGAGACGCAGGTGTTCTTGGAGCGACATTGTTGCGAGCTTGAATGGGCCACCCATACCACGACCATCTTGGGGAGGTAGGTTAATGACAATCCCTTCGCCAACCTTAGCAATTTCTTGCATTGCAAGCAGTAGTTGATCACGGCAATCACAAGTAATGTCCATAAACTTTTGCCCACTTTCGCAACCCGAATCAATCCTTAAGAAAACCTTGTTAGGATCTTGAAAAACAGGATCGAAATCTGCCGATAACTTTCCTCGCACAATGACCGAATATTTTTTCCACTGGTCATCAACTGAAAAGTCGAACATCCAAAAAAGACCGAGGGAAGTTTTTAGAACACCGACTCCATGTCGCTTGACGACATAAAATCGTTTTTCTCCATTTTCTTTTATCTGGATTCGTTTTCTTACGACATTCATTCCTTTCCGAGCGGAAGAAACAATTGACGCGACTTCCTCCAGACTCATATCGTTTCGATTTGCAACCTCTTCTAGATCAACTTTCGGAATCTTCATTTTCATTCTCCTTGAAATTTGCATCTGGTTGAACCAATGAAGTACCATCGCTCCTCTTTTTAACAATAGTACTTGGAATTAAGCGAAAGGCTGGGCGACTCTCGGGCTCGTAGGTCATTGGAACTCCAATTGACGCACCACAGCTAGTGCATGTGAGCCCATTAAATTTTTGAGACTTATTGGTACGTGACAATGAAGCGAGATTTTCAGGCTCGTGTATCCGGTCAAGATATAGTCGGAAAAGATTTCCTGGGCCATCTTTTTGATAGAGCAGTAGCCAGTTTCGACATTGAGCGCAGTAAATATCGAGAAATGCTGAGGTACCACCACGAGCACTCATATATCTATCTCGCTTTAGCTTGAATTTTTTGATGCTTTTTTTCACGATAATCCTTTTTAAATGAGCAAGTTTAATTCGTTGTGTCTACTAATTTTTTAACATTAATATAGTGCTATTGTCAATGTCAACTTGCTGGCGAACAAATGTTCGCCTATAATTTTAACTGACTGAAATACATGAAAAAACCGTTCCTTAAATTTGATTTTCCACGTGCCATCTTACATGTTGATGGAGACGGATTCTTTGCCGGCTGCGAGGTTGCCAAGAATCCGTCACTGCGCGGTAAACCGGTCGTGGTCGGACGTGAGCGCGGTATGGCACTCGCGCTCACCTATGAGGCAAAGGCATTCGGCATAAAGCGCGGCATGACTATCACTGAGGTCAGGCGCCTCTGCCCCGAAGTGGTCTTACTCGATATGGATCATGAAAGCTATGAACTCTTTTCCGGACGCATGAACAGCATTCTTGCACGCTATACCTCCGACATCGAGCGCTACTCAGTCGATGAATCATTCGCCGACATCACCGGCATGCGGCTCCCTTTAAAAATGTCGTACGAAGAGATCGCGCTCCACCTGAAGAAAACCCTGCGTGAAGAACTCGGCATGACCTTCTCCATCGGCGTTGCACCAACCAAGGTACTCGCGAAGCTTGCGTCGAATTTCAAGAAGCCCGATGGACTTACTATGATACCGGGGAGGTATATCGAGGATTTCCTTGAGAAGTTCCCGATCGAGAAAGTCTGGGGTATCGGCAGACAGACAAGCGAATATATGAAGAAACTCGGCATTACCACCACGCTTGAATTCGCAAACAAACCCGAACGCTGGGTAATGGAAACATTCTCAAAGCCATACCAGGAATTGTGGCGTGAGCTACGCGGAGAGAGTGTCATGAAACTCAAAACCGGTGAACGTGAGCCATACCGCTCGCTGATGCGCACGCGCACCTTCACTCCCCCGAGAAATGACCGTACATACCTTCTCAGCGAGCTCTCGCGCCATGTCGAAGTGGTGTGTGCACGTGCGCGTGAACACTCACTTGCGGGAAAGAGCGTCTCATTCTTCCTCAAGACCCAGTCCTTTCGCTATGCCGGCATCAATATCAAGCTCTCGCGAGCGACCAATATTCCCGACGAGATCCTGGGCTTCATCGCAACAAAGCTTGATGATATCTATGACAAGCGCGCACTGTACCGTGCCGCAGGTGTCACGCTATTTGATCTCGCAGATAATCATGCAAGTCAGTTGGATCTTTTTGATACCACACTACGTATCGAGAAACTTGAGCGCATCTATGAAGAAGTCGATGAGCTCAATACCCGCTTTGGAAAAACCGTAGTGCATCTCGCATCAAGCACACACCTGTTCCACGAAAAAGCAGCGACCCCCGTGGAGCGCAACGACGAAGACTTCGCCCGCATCGGCATCCCGATGATCGGAGAGATAAGTTAACGATAATAAAAAACCCGCACGCATGCGGGTTAAAAAAGGTATTTATCGCCGGCGGTTGTGCCTCGCGAGATACCTATGAGTCGTACCTTGCGGTCGATCTGCGTGTGCAGATGCTGCGCATATGCAGACTCATACTCAAAAGAACTTTTGTCATCGGATGAAGCAAAGCTGTGGTAAAGCGGCATTTGACGCATGAGCCATTCGCTCTGCTTGCGTTTTGCCGGCTTGCCGACAACTGGGAGCGACTGCGGGGTGAGCATATGTGATGCGTCCTCCCCCGCATACGCCGAGACTACCTGCACTTCACTGAATTCACGGAGCCTGTCAGTGCAGGTGATCACCAGATCATCCACGGTACCGCACGCATCGATCGCATATCGTGCGAGCACGACATCGAAATATCCGACACGGACATCTCGCTGCCAAGGACCGAACACATTGTGATAGTCCTTGACCTGTTCGGAAAGGATCCGATCTTCTGTCGGCATCGGCCCCGCACCGTGCCGGACCGCATATGCGCGCAGAATACCGGTGACCGTGGCCGTGAGTCCGGCTTCGTCGCACAGTGCAAGCGCATTTCGCGGAGTGACAGAAGAGCGTGTGATGTACGGGTAGAAACCGTAGTCTTCATCAAGCAGTACTCCCTGCGACCCCTCGAATATAGGCGACGATGCATTTCGGAGAAGATCGAGCGCCCGATCATGATCGATCACCTGCATGAAGGTGCGGATGTTCACATAGGCATCGGCGGCGGCTCTGGCGTACTCTACATCCGACAGCATGTCCATCTCTTCTTGTATCAGCTGTAGGTCGACACCTAGAGTGAGGATGAGTGCCTCCTCGAGTTTCAACTTCCTCAGCGCCTCGAGTTTTTCGTATACCACGCATGTGTGATTGAGGTCGGCGACACGGAGGACGAGTTCGGGGGTTTCTTCCTTATCGTTCATCGTCTCGCCGATGCCAAGCCCGCAGCTTCCGTGCCTTCCTTCGCCACGAGATACTTCGCGAATGCGATTCATCGCCGCCTGAAAGATAGTAGTGATGACACACTCGCCTTCGATCCAAAACAACTCTGCTGCGCCGGTGATACCCTTTGACTCGAGCATGCGTGTTTCGTCAAGAAACATCATCGGATCGAACAGTGCGTCTCGCGTGTAGAGGGTGCGGGCATGAGCGAGCGTACCTGAACCGAACTGACGGAATGTGTGATGGGTCTTCTTGTCCACCACATTGTGTGCAGCCTGCGCGCCGCCGCTGAAGCGAACGACCAGATCGGAATGTTCATGTCGGACAAAAAAATCGACCATCGAACCCTTGCCTGCATCTCCGAAACCAAGATCAACAACTATACGTGCCTCTGTCATGATACCTCCGGATAGTTTGGGTGATAAAAACAAGGCGAGACATTGCTCGCCTTGTGCGTATGGCATCTCTTGATGAAGCTGCTACGTCTTGTCAGGCAAGGAGATCAGGACCCTTCCTCTTTCCCTTCCCGGGAAGGACAGCGCTGCCGGTCTTTGCAACCTTTCCCCCGGCGAATGTCGCGAGTGCCTTGCTTGCCGACCGTGCGACGGATGCGCCGCTGATCGCGGTGATATCAGTGACGATATCTGCGAAGTCGACACCCTCGCACATGCCGATGAGCCCGGCGATGACACTCGAGAGATCCGAAAGGTCGTCGACCCGGACGAAGTTCTCGCCGAGTTTTGCCCTCCAGAAATCGATCACCACCGGATCATCACCATGGTTTGCCGTCCGCGGAAGGATGTAGAAGATGTGGAACTTCTTCTGTACCGCCGCCAAGATGTCGTCGAACGGGATCGGCTGTCCGATCGTATCGCCGATGACTTCCTGCACCACCCGCGACTCAAGCCGGGGATACGGCAATTCGTCGGCACAGAGAAAGAGGTAACCCTTCTTCCCATGCCGGAGTGAATCGAGTTCGGTGTAGTTGGCCGCATAGTACAGCATCAGGTCGTAGCTCTCATGTGAATGGAGCGCGCCGGTACTGCCTCCGCCGCCGCCTTCCATCCAGATCTTCTGCAGCCAATCGAGCACGCGTTCATCTGCTTCGAATTGCCCGACTTGAAGCGGCCCGCGGTCACCGTGTGCATCCCCCACCGCACCGAACAGAATGTGCGGATTGGTGATGTAGCCTTTTTCTTTGACCAGCGCGTAAAGCCCCGGAAGATTGTCGGCCGCCACCTGCGGTTGCGACGCCATTGAACCGGTGACATCGAGGAATACCGCGATCGGGATCGGATCCGGACTGTCGGCTGATGCGACCGACTCGCGCACTTTTCTGCCGGCTGCATTCGAGCTCGACGGATCCATCGAAGGATGCGTTCCGCGTGCAGTGCTTGAATAGGCGAACCCGGCCGATGCGGGGTTGGTAGCGACTGCCGCCGAGCGAAGGCTCGACAGTGTCGATGATGAAGTAAAACCGCCACCCATGATCATCTCCTTGATGTTGAGGGTAAGACAAAGTGACGAAACGCCGGAGGCCCGAACAAGGCCGCCAAGATCTCGCCGAAACGGTCACGCTGGCGTATTGCTACGCCGTCACGAAGACCGACATTTCCCGTAAGGCGCGCATCAAGAAACGCGCGCACCTCTCTGGGAACAGATACGGGAAGAGGTGTTTTTCCCACTTCACCGCCGAGTACCTGTGTGACCACTGCCGCCGCCATGTAGAGGTCGGTCGCAGGATGTGCCTTGCGTTTGCCGGCACCTATCACCTCTTGCGGGTACATATGACTGAACTCCTGTGCGACATAGCGCACAGCATCTCCCTGCCGAACACTTGATGTCCAGCCGGTGAGCACGATGCGATGACTTTCGGGGTGCACCAGTATGTTGTCAGGATGTATTCCGCCATGCACGATAGACAATGGGTACGCATGTGCGAGTGACTCGAGGATGCGATTGTACATCCATGCGGCACTGCGCACATCGATCGACTGACCCGCGTC
>JAYTVK010000035.1:0-25800 GCA_043744595.1 Candidatus Lloydbacteria bacterium | reverse complement strand
CCGCGAGGACAGAATCGAATGAGTACTCAGGCTGGTTGAAGTAGTCACGATTGTAGTCGATGGCTTCCCAGAACAGCACCATGGTCCTTCCCTTGTCTCTGATGCGCGGTGCGTACCATCCCGGGAATGCATCATTGCCCCAGTGTGCGAAGACCATTTCCATGTTTGGCTGCTTGCCGACCAGTGCTTCGAAGTCACTCATCATATTGTCTTGCCAACCGACGTAGGCTCCCCACTTCATGGTGCTTGAGACGGGAGCGGGTGTGGGGGTGGGTGGTGGCACAGGTGCGGGGGGTGGGACGACGGGGGCTGGTGCTGGAGGTGGCACTACTGGAGCTGGTGGAGGCACAGGGGGTGCGGGGGGCGGGATGACGGGTGCGGGAGCTGGTGCGGGCACGACAGGGGCTGGTGGTGGAACTACCGGTACCGATTGAGCGATAACTCCCATACACTCAGGGAGTGTGACGGTAACACCATTCGAATAGCGACGGAGCGACCCAAGTACTGCAACGATGCGGTATGAGTAAGCACTTCTTCCGTATGATGCTACCCAGTGCGTATCGATATAGCTCGGTTGCTTTATCTGGCTGTCGATAGCTGTACTCCATCCGCTTGCGATATTTGATCCTTCTTTGCGCTGGATCATGTATGAAGTGGCGTTCTGAGCGATAGTCCATGAGAGTGCGATCTTTGGGACATTATTTGCGCAGAGCACGGTCGGCTGATTGAGGACGGGTGTGCCGAGTGAGCTCGCTCCTACGTAGGCAAGCATGTCTACCTTTTGTGCAAAAAGAAAAGTAGTGCTAAATGCTACGAGAAAGACCCCGAGCATAAAGAGATAGTTCATTTTTTTGTTATTCATGATGCATATAACATATCATAATAGTTGAGACTCACCTACTCGTATGTACGCCAAGCTATGTCGAGTGGAGAGTAAGAAAACATGCAGATGCTGCAGAGTGACCTACTCTAGTACGACGCATCGTTCATGAAGCGGACATCGTCGATCCACATATGATCGTTCGCTTCAACAGTCTTTGTGACCGCGACATTTTCAATATCGATGGTCTTTATCACCGCATTTGTTGCGTTGATGAAATTGAGTGGAATGTCTGCTTTATTCCATGTCTGCATGCGAAGTGTGCTGTTGCCGGAATATTTCATGACATCGGTCGAGCCGAGCTTGTTGCCGTTCTCGTCGTAGGCAGTCAGGATGAGCTGTTGCCATTCGCGGTCAGTGACACCACCGTAGATATACATGTGCAGGGTGTGATATTCCCCTGTCTTGATCCCGCGCGGGTGTACAAATGAAAGTGATCCGTCCTGCAGATCGAAGTGTACCTTCATCGCGGCGCCGGTCACACTTTGCTCGGTGTCTGCGAGAATATCTACCACCGCTCCCCTTTTTGCGACGACGGTCCAGTCATCCTGAAGCCCGTTGCGGTATACATATGGGCCGGTTGCATATGGCGCAAGCGGCAGAGGTGCTGGTGCGGCGACAGGATCGGGAGTGATGACGGGTGCGGGTGGAGGCACGACTACCTCTGTAATTGGCGACGGAGCGGGCGTCACAACAAGTTGTGAATGGGCATGCACTCGCGAGAAGCGGATCTTTGCGATGCTCACCTTTTGAGCTCTCGCGCTTTCGACCACTACTTCGGTGATCAACCTATTGGTCGTAGTCCCGATATCAGAAAGAGGAATACGGAAGTATCCTACCGGCTGATTGCTGACCTGATATGGTGCGAGCGCAACTGAGCCTATCTTTTCTTTGGCACTATAGAGCGATACGAATAGGGTCGATGGATCGGTAGCGGGTGATACGAGTTGTACTTCTATTGAGTTCATCTTTGTGAGCGCATATCCGCTCGAATAGAGCGAGAGCGCTGACCATGGTTTTGTGTAGGCAACGGCGAGGGCTTTGCTCTTGTTTCCAAAAGTAGTATCGATGCCCCAGGAGTTGCTCGCCCAGCCCCCGCCAATAGCATCTTGTGAAGTCACTTCAGCACCGGCTACTACTAGAGGTTTTGGCACAATAATTTCGGTCGGATCCTTTTTGACCCCACTTTCTGCGGTGGTCGTAATACTTGTGGTCGTGGTGCTTGTCGCTGGAAGCGATATGTCATCGGTCGACGATGCTGTCGAAGTGGCGACGGGCTCACTGTCTGACACTTCTTCGCCGTCACTACTTGTAGTAGTCGCATCGGCAGATACGGCTGAAACTATAGGCGGCGGCACTATGGTTTCTTGGGTTTCAGGCGAAAAAGCCTTCACACCCAAAAATAGGATGCCGGAGAATATTGCCAGCGGAAACGCGACCATGATTGATTTTGCTAACATGTATTCACGAAACTACCACAGATATAAAAAAAAGCAAGTGCTTGCATTTTTACTTCAATTTTGTTGTGCCGTAAGCTCAGTTTTTGCAAAGCCTTACTTTTGGTGTTTCCCTGAGGCGGAACCTTCCAAATATAACTAAAAAGTACCTGTGTATTGACTTATCTGTGAATCGGTGATAAAAATGTACAAAATCGCAGTTCCTCACAGTGGTTGGTAAACACAACCTTCATCGGATAACCTGATCGATCTGATCAAATCCGCAAACAATCCAGAAAGGAAGAACAAACCATGCAATATGATATCCGCGGAGGCCGTAGTGGCCCTCAGGCTCGTGTCGTAGTGATCGGCGGCGGTACGGGACTCCCCCGTATGCTGAATGGCCTCATCGAGACCAACGCCTTTGTTCAGGCAGGAGTGACGACGTTCGACAACGGCGGTGACGCGGGCAAGTTTCGCGTACTCGACGATTCGCCGAGCTTCGGTGACCTGTCTCGCGCCGCGGTGCCCTTCTCTCCTCGGGTCAACGTTACTCGTCGCTTCGAACGCGTGCTCAACTATTGCGGCGGCCCGCACAAACTGCGCAACATCAAGACCAGTCAGCTTTTCAACGGCTGCGATCGTGATTTTGCCAGTGCGACCGAACGCATGAACCAGTGGCTCGGTGTTCAAAGCGGACTCGTGCTTCCGACGTCATTTGAGGCGGCACAGCTTTGTGCGCGGCTCTCGAACGGCGCGGTCATCAAGGGCGAGACCAACATCGATGTTCCGGTGCACGACGGCAAGTTGCGCATCACGAATATCTGGCTCGAGCCGAGCGTCGAGGCCAACCCTGCGTTCGTAAGAGCGCTGGTGGAGGCCGACTACATCGTGTTCTCGTCCGGAGACCTCTACACGTCGGTGATGGCCGCCCTCTTGCCCACGGGTATCAGGGAGGCCATCCGTGCTTCGCGTGCGGAGAAGATCTTGGTGCTCAATTTGATGACCAAGTACGGCGAAACGTACGGCTACCGCCTCGAAGACTTCATGGAGGAGTACGAACGGTTCATCGGAGAAGATGTGATCGACCGGGTGCTGGTCAACTCGACAATCCCGTCCGCAGAGATGCAGATGCGCTACCGCGGCAAGCATTCGCAGTGGATCTGGGTCGACAATGTCGTCGAGTACTACCGCAATCGGCTGGTGTTCAAGCCGCTTCTCGAAAACGGAGAACTCGCCCGACACGACCCGATGCTGATCAGGGACGCTTTCCAGTCGATCTTCGACCGTGAATTCGTCAGTCATCCTCAGCTCATGCCCAAGCTCGTTCCGATGCGCGCGTAACCTCGCGTTCCCGGTCATGTACGTCATGTAAAACAAGTCCGCTACCAGCATATGGTAGCGGACTTTCTATTCATCAACTCAATTTATGTATTCTGGCTACGTACTCTTGGCATGAACTTTAAGCGGCAGGGAGCGGGTCGGCGGCAGGTGGCGTCGCTGAAGTATTCTCTGCAGGTACGGTGGCTCCTTTTTCAGCTGTATCGTTTTGAGATGTAGTTGATCCGATATCAGGCGGTGATTGAGGCGCAGGCGGAGGTGGTGGCACCGTCACTTCACTTTGTGGAGTGGTCGTCGATGTTTCAATCACCGGCGCAGGCTCAGGAGATGCCTGAGGCGGTGTATACGCTCCACCGGACGGAGGCTCGATCGGGAGTGCTGCCGGTGGTACTGGTGCGGTGGAAGTCGCGTCAGTTGTGGTCGCGGCCGCTACTATTTCAGCAGAAACTTCATCGGAAATATTTTCTGAGCTACTTGCGGTGACAGGTGTGCCGGTCGAGGTAGCTATGTCGTCGATTGTGGTGGCAGATCGAGTGCTTACGATGGCCGGCGTCTGCTTGGTAGTGTCCGGGATATAGAACTGTAGTGCGAGCGCATGCTTGTCGGTATAGCCCCTGCCCTCTTCTGCATCCGCATTTCTGCCGGTGAATACCATATCCATGAAGCATGAGGTGTTCTCTCCTGCAGAAAGGTTTTCGGGGAAGGTAAAGGTCATCGGTATCTCAAGGAGTGAGGTGGTCGCAACTCCGGTAAAGAGCGCAAGTGGACCGCTGTAGCCATACGACGGGACGCTCACGTTCATCAGCGAGCAGAGTGTTTCATTGCCGCCGGTGGTGACGGTGCCGATGGTGTATTTGATGGGCTCACTTGTCGCATCGGGTATGAGCTTCGCCGCAAAGCTGACCGAGCTTGTACTGATATCGATATTGAGACTCCCCGGCGTAAGTGTGAATGAGAGCGGGTCGGCGATGAGGAGATTGCCGACCGAGCGTTCGATATCCGCATAATATGACACCGTGTTCCCTACGAGCGATGTGCCGCTCGCTACTGCAGTGAGGAGCAGCATGAATGCCGCTATCTTTGCGGTGTGATAGAAGATCGTGTGCATAACTCTCCCGCGCACAGAAATACCTTTTCTGTGCGGTGCGAGAGCCGACGATCCGCCGCTTGCGCGTACCTGATCACCTATAGATGATATGCCCGGTGCGCCGTGTGCAGCGTAAGGCATATCAGAAAGCCGAAGCACCATCTGCTGCGTATGATTGGAGCCCGCTCCGAAGAGGAGTCCGAAGAAGCTTCGCGTGCGACTGCTTATGCTATTGTGTTGGCTGTTTTTCATTGCTTGCGTGTGCTGCCTTCTTTTCCCTGTTTTTCTCTTGACGCATGCGCCGCACTTCTGCCCAGATCTTGCCAAGCTCTTCAATGATGATGAGTCCGGCAGGTACTCCGACAAGGAGTCCGAATCCGAGCGGTTTGCGGGCAAAATCAAGAATGAATCCGAGATACGGTACGGCGGTGATCACTTTTCCGTGAATATCGCCGAGACGTGTATTGGACGGATCATTCGCGTCATTTGCATCACCTTTGGTGGTGTAGATGGGACTGGGATCACTACTGATGGCGACGACACGATGGGTCGTGGGGATCTGAGTTTTCGTATCGAGGCCAAAAGTGATGATATCTCCGACATGGTAGGTAGGTTCCGGCTTGATGATGACAATACTGCCGGTCAGTATCGCGGGCTCCATCGAACCCGACTTCACTATCTTGATCTTGATGTTCCCGCCGAGTGGTGTCATGGTGCCGAGTAAGAGCACTCCGACACCCACGAGGCAGAGAACGAAGAGATAATAGATGCTGTTGAATACGAACTTCATCGGCAACTATTAGTTCTTATGGTTGGTGATCGTACAAGTGATGGCCTGACCCTCTGAGAGCGTCGCAGTACCTGCGAGGACTGCAGGGCACTGAGGTGAGCCGGTGATGGACACGAAGCTATATCCGGCAGGAACTGTTCCTGTTCCGGATGCGTCTTCATTTATGACGTGGGGAGCATTCGAAGTGACCGCGACCGAAGTGGTGTTTGGTACAAGTATGCCGTCAACTCGCATCTTAAAGGAAGATGGTAGTGCCAATGTTCCTGTTCCGGTCACACTCTTGATGAGCGTAATGTTTGCAGGGAGATCGACGTTGTTGATGGTGCAGACCTTGTGGTCGTTCGAACCAACGATGACACTGCCTTCCGCGTCACAGTCACCGCCGTAGGTACCGACATATCCCGAAACACCTGTTTCAGATACCGAATAGGTACCGGCGTTCACGGTTGTTGTGGCGCCAGACAATACTTCGGTCGAGACGAATCCGTCGTCAACGAAGAAGTGGAAGTCTGCGATCAGGTTGTTTCCACCGTGAGTATTTTGTACGGTCTTGATAACCGTGATGCTACCCTTCGGAGTCTGACGAGGAGGGACACACTGGAAACTCGAGTTGTTGCGGGCCTGTACTGCACTGAAGCTGACATCAGCGGTCAGAGAGTCGGTCTGCGTCGAGTTGTCGAGAAGGTGTCCGTCACAAGTGATACCACCGTTTGAGGTCGCAGGAGTACGAGGGCTGGTTGAGCCAAGTCCGTCCTGTGCAAGAGGCGCTGTGCCGATAGTGCCGAAGCACCATGCCTTGCCGATGTAGAGCGTCTTGTCTCCCGGGACCGGGCCGCCTGTGCCTGTCCAGATATTACTCTGTGAGTCGGCAAGTGTCAGCGTGGTCGAGCCCTGAAGTCCGAGTGCTCCTATCGGGCCTTGGGAGATGACATGCTCATTGTCCTCAAGGACATTGTCGCCGTCATCAGCCCACCAGACGAAGTTCACATTGCTTGCGAGTTCGCCATTGCCGGGGCCGTCGGTCGCGTCGACAAGCGCTTCCGGTTCGGTGAAACCATTGTCGTCATTGGATGTGAGTTTCACGTTGGCGCAGAGGTATGCGTCGTTGGTGTTCACATGCAGCGAGATGGTGTCTTCACCACGGTCCCCCGGTTTGAGGTCGAGGAAGTTAAAGAACTTTTGGATCGTGAGGTCAGTCAGCGTCCAGCTCGTCGATGTCGAAAAGACATTGTTGTAGTAGCTCGTATTGTCTATCTTGAGGTCTATCGCGCCGGCAGCGAAGGTGTTGCCGCTCGAGACTTCAGAGTCTGAGAAGAATGCACCGGTCGCGCCTGCGGATATCGCAAGGACAAATATGAGTACCGCTGAACTGTATAGTATGCGTTTCATTTCTTTGCTGTAGCTATTAATCGCACATTGTTTTATGGGTTCACACCGGTCACCGACACATTGTCGATATAGGCATGATTGGTCGAATCTTGTCCTGTTAGTGTGAATCGCACTTTCACGCGCGGCTTGTTGTCTGCCGAAGGAGAGAGTGAGAACACCTTATTTGTCATGGGTGATTTTCCTGAAACAGTTTCGAGGGTCGTCCACGTTAGGCCGTTATCGACCGAATAGTCGACAACCAGCGTTTGTGGCCCAACTGCCTGTGGGGGCGAATTGGTATCATCCGTCTTTCTGCTGTACTTGAAGACGATGGTATTGAATCCGGTGAGATCAAGATATGTCGCAGTAAGTGACTCGGCATGGTTGGGTACTCCCGCATTGTTTGTACCCGCATCAAGGTCGGCCACCTGTCCGGTGATCCCTGACACATGGAGGAAGTCTACTCCACCCTGCTCATCCCAATTGAAGTTTGATGAGCCTGTGGGAGTGATATCATCCCACCCATGCCCTGCCGGATAACTCTCGAAGTTATCAGAGAGGAATGTTGATGTGTGTGTCGGGGGTGGCACGTGGTTCCCTCCCGAGCAGAGATAGCTCCCATTGTTGCGCGATTGCGCGACCGAGAAACTCACATCCGCTTTGATGCCGTCCGACTGCACGATGTTGCCTACTGGCGCGCCGTCACAAGAGAATCCTGTGCCGCGTACCAAGGGGCCGTTCGCACCTGTCTTACCCAGTCCGTCCTGAGCGACAGGATTCTGAGTCGAAGAACCAAAGCACCATGCCTTGCCGATGTACTTCGTGGTATCACCCGGGATAGGCCCGCTCCCATCCCAAATATTGGTCTGTGAGTCGGAGAGTGCCCAAGAGTCACCTTTGAAGATATCTTTTGCGAGTCCTTGCTTGAAAACCTTTTCACCTTTTTCGTACACATTGTCGCCGTCGTCCGCCCAGAAAGTGAAGTACAGATAATTCTGCAGTTCACCGTCATTGACGCCCGCCGTCGGGTCGACAGCGGCTTCCGGTTCATTTTGTCCGTTCTCCGGGGTCGCGGTGATATTCACATTCATACATGCATATGCATTGTTGTTGTTGATATGCATGGAGATAGTGTCCTCACCGATATCGCCGGGCTTCACATCAGTGAAGTTGAAAAACAATTTGCCGGCCAGGTTCGAAAGCGACCATGACGTCGAGGTGCTGAAGTAGAGCTTGCCCCAATTGTCGGTACCATAACTTTCGTTATCTATCTTGAGGTCGACGACACCGGTGGCAAAGGTATTGCCGATAGATGACCCCGAGTCACTCAAGAACGCGCCTGTCCCCCCCGCGAGTATTGCTACTGCGAAGAAGATCGAACCTATGCTGAGCAGAATTTTTTTCATACGGAATAATTACAACTAACGTTTAGTCTCCTTTGATTTGCTGAGGCTGGCAGCGGAAATTCGCATTGTTGCGCTCCTGCTCTACGTGGAAGGTAATGTCTGCAGTTGCTGAGTCGGTCTGAGCCTGGTTGCCCATGGTTGCGCCATTGCAGCTCCATGTGCCCGGTGCTCCAACAACGATCGTACCTGCACACCAACCGAGTCCGATGTAGCTGGTCGATCCTCCTGCGAGTGCTCCGCCGGTGCCGCCGTCTGCAAGTGTAAGCGTGGTCGTCGCACCAATCGTTGCGCTGAGTGCAATCGGCGATTGGAGTACGGTCTCTCCTGCCTGCCAGATATTGTCACCGACAACTGCGCCTGAGGTTGAAGCGTTATCAAGCCAGGTGAAGAAGTTGATGTTTTGTGCGAGCTCTCCTGTCGAGGTACCTGCATCACCTGCGTTCACTTCAGGCTGAAGGAGTGTATTCTCGTCATTCGAAGTGGTCTTGATGTATGCACATGCCCACGCCGGGTTATTGTCGATGTGGAGTGATACAGTGTCCTCTCCGATATCTCCAGGCTTCACGTCGCCAAAGTTGAAGAATTTGTTGGTAGGACCAAGATTCGTTGCCGACCAAGTACCGTCACATGATGTTCCAGGTACAGGGTATGTTGATGAACCGACCCACTGGTAAATGCCGGCAGTGACCGGGGTACAGGTATTTCCGTTGTAGTGCGACTGACTGTCGACGGTAAGATCGATCGCTCCGGCGGTAAAGGTGTTACCGGTCGAAGTTTCGTTGTCACTAAAGAATGCGCCGGTCGCGCCTGCGGCTGCTGCGCCGACGAACACGATCATGCCGACACTGAGTGCTATTTTTTTGAACATAGATGATAAGTTATTATTTTGATTAAAGAACAATTCTTTTTGTTCGCAGCAGAGGCGTAGACACACGGAACGCCACGTTGCTACTGCGACCATCAGTACTCTCTATCCACATAAACAAAAAGACCACGAGCGATCACTCGCCACGTGGTGTTGTTGCTGTTATCGACCAGACATAATGTGAACACAAAGACTGCATCGTTATATTTTAGATGAGTTTGCACGAACCACGAAGAAACTATCCTGTGGATAGGTGCGTAACTCTGTGAACAACATGTGTACAGAATGTGCACAAGTCTGCGACAAAAAAATATGTTTCACAATGTATGCACAACAATAGCAAAGTTGTCTCACTCAGATCGCTTCTATATCAAGATATTTTTCATGAAGAAATCTTCATGATGTAATGTTGTGGCATAATTTCTTCGCCCAACTTCTCCACATCATTGACCCGTTGTCGAAATTATTTTGTGTTACAAAAAATGCGCTTACGCGCTGATTTTTGCTAAAAATAATATTTGAGAAAACTTTTTTATTATATTTATTCTATACCAGAATCACGGTCTCGGTCTTCCCTATCTCGATGAATCCTGATGTGACGGTAAATTCTTCAGGCTTCTTGTCTTTGTGTTTGACGGTGATGGTACCTGCCTTGAGCGTCGTGATGAGCGGCATGTGATGCGCGAGTATGGTCATCTCGCCTGCTGCACCAGGCACGGTGACCGACTCAACGTCGCCGCTCAAAAGCACTTTATCGATCTGTGAGATGGTGAGTTTCATAAGTTTGTATCTTTAGTTTACGTTAGCGAGTTCATTTTTGGGATACAGTGTGAGGCCGAGTCGAGGAGTGTCGTGATGGTTGTAGTCATCTACTACCTCACGACCACCGCAGACGAGAACGATGCAATGTGCCCAAAAAAGAAGTCGTGTACAGTCTGGGCTACTTGGTCACTTCATCGATGGTGCCCTTCATGTAGAACGCCTGCTCATCTTTATCGTCATGCTTACCTTCCAGAATTTCAGCGACCGAGCGGACAGTATCAGCGAGCGTGACATATTTACCCGGTGCGCCGGTGAAAGCCTCTCCCACGAAGAATGGCTGTGAGAGGAACTTCTGGATCTTGCGTGCGCGGTAGACCAGCGTTTTATCCTCATCGGAAAGTTCTTCTATTCCGAGAATTGCGATGATATCCTGCAGGTCTTTGTAGCGCTGGAGGATGAGCTTGGTCGCGGTCGCAACGCGGTAATGCTCCTCACCGACGATGACCGGGTCAAGTGCCTGTGAAGACGACTCAAGTGGGTCGATAGCCGGGTATATTCCAAGGGAAGCGAGCGGGCGTGAGAGCACGACGGTCGCATCAAGATGAGCAAAGGTGGTCGCAGGTGCCGGGTCGGTAAGGTCGTCCGCAGGCACGTACACCGCTTGCACTGAAGTGATAGAGCCTTTTGCGGTCGAAGTGATGCGCTCTTGAAGCTTACCCATTTCTTCGGCAAGTGTCGGCTGATAGCCCACCGCACTCGGTACACGCCCAAGCAGTGCTGACACCTCAGAACCTGCCTGAGTGAAGCGGAAAATATTATCCATGAAGAGGAGCACGTCTTTCGACATCTCATCGCGAAAATGCTCTGCCATAGTGAGACCGACAAGTCCGACACGTGCGCGTGCGCCCGGCACTTCATTCATCTGACCGAAGCATAGCGCGGTCTTTGCCAAGACGCCTGACTCCTTCATTTCGTGATACAGATCGTTTCCTTCACGGGTGCGCTCACCGATACCTGCGAACACCGAGTAGCCTCCGTGTTCGGTCGCGATGTTGCGGATGAGCTCTTGGATCAAGACCGTCTTCCCCACTCCTGCGCCTCCGAAGAGTCCGACCTTTCCACCCTTGATGAATGGAGTCATGAGGTCAATTGCCTTGATGCCGGTCTCAAAGATCTCGGTCTTGGTCGACTGCTCTTTGAATGAAGGCGGGTCGCGGTGGATGGAGGCATGTCCGAGTGACTTCATGTCGATGGGCTCATCGTCGATAGCCTCTCCGAGCACATTCCATATGCGTCCAAGTACATTCACGCCGACAGGCGCCTGGAGTGGCTTTCCTGTCGAGACGACACGGTCGCCTCGCCTAAGGCCATCGGTCGACTCCATCGCAATGGCGCGCACGACGCCACCACCGAGATGTGATGCGGTCTCGAGCACGGTCATCTTGCTGGCTCCTTCAACCCGAAGTGCGGTGTAGACCTCAGGGACGTGGGACGGGAAATGCACATCGATCACCGCGCCGATGATCTGCTTTATAGTGCCTTCCTCGGTCTTCACTTCCTTCTTCTCTTTTGTACTTGTTTGCATATGTGTAATGTTTATTTGTGTAATGCGTATGGCTTCTGTGTGCGTATGGTCTGTAGTGCTATTCGTCGTTATCGCCGTAGTCGTCGTCCTCTTCCTCCTCTTCGCCGAGACTCTTGTCTGATGCTTTGAGTTTCAGTGTCTCAAGCTTCTCGTCCTCAGTGATTGCCATATATGCTTCGCTCTCCGGGCCCTCAGAGTCTGAGATGACCGTCGCGATGGTATCAAGCCACATGATCACTTCCTCATAGCGCTTGCCGTCATAGAGCATTTGCGCACACGCTCTGGCATTCTTCAACATCTTCTCTAAAGAACCATCATTCTTGTTGAGTGCGGTGTAGTAATCGGTCAAAAGCTCCATTGCGCCCGTATTCTCAGGATCGTTGATGGCATCGACCACGTCTTCTTTTGCGATTCCTTCTACATCTACTGTTTCGTCATCCATATGTGAAAATTAATCTAAGTAAAACATTTATAATTTATTCATCTACCACTTTCATTGATTCCATGCCGCCGACTATTTCGGACACTTCACGGGTAATGGCGGATTGGCGAACTTTATTGAAATGCAGCTTGAGTCCTCGTGAGATGTCTCCGGCATTGTCCGAGGCGTTCTTCATGGCTATCATACGCGCTGAGTGTTCGGAGGCATTGGCTTCAAGCACTGAATGGTATATCTGGATATTGAACAGTGCCGGGATGAGTTCTTCGAGGATAAGTTCGGGAGAAGGTTCAAATGTCACTTCGCGCACCGGGGCGACATCTCCCTTCCCTAACTCGGAGAATTTGCCGTGGGACGGGAGTATCCCCTCGACGATCTCTTCGACACTTTCAAAAGACACCGGCAGGAGTCGTCGTGCATTCACTTCCTGGCGCAGTGTCGAGATGAAGTGAGTTGAAACAATGAATGCCTGATCGTAGTCGCCCGCTTCGTAGGCACGCTTCACTTTCTGCGCGACCGGGCTCACCATATCAAAAGTGATCTTGTCACTCCAACGCTCGTGATGCTCGATGATAGTCCAGTCGCGCTTATGAAAGTGTTCATAGGCTTTCTTTCCGACGATAATGAGTGAGGTATTGCTCGAACTCAGTTTCTCTTTGTCGAGAAATTTATACGTACTCTTGAAGAGTGCCGAACCATAGCTACCTGCGAGACCTTTATCCGCCGAGATGATGACCACCAGCGTGCGTTTGACCGGACGCACGGTCATTAAGGGGTGCTGTGCCGCCTCGATAGCGCCTGATATCGATCTTAATATTTTAAGTGCCGAAAGCGCGTATGGACGCGTACCGATAGCGATAGCCTGCGACTTGCGCATCTTCACAGCTGAAACAGCCTCCATCGCCTTGGTGACCTGGCGGGTCTTGTCTATCGACTTTATTTTGTTTTTAACAGCTTTGAGAGACATATTTTAGAGCGACATGTAGCGGGATACGGATGTTATTTACCGATGAAAAACTCTTTATGCTCCTTCTTGAACATCTGCGCGGCTTCTTTGAGCGCGGTCTGTGAAGCTTCCGGAAGATCCTTTGATTCTGCAATTGCCTTGAGTACGGTCGGGTACTGTGACTCAAGCATTGCAAAGAACTTTGCTTCGATATCCTTCATCATGCTGATGTGCGCATCGTTAAATTCGCCTGCACCTGCGACGAAGATGATAGCGACCTCCTTCTCGAATGGAAGCGGTACTGCTTTGTCCTGCTTTAGGACTTCTACCATGAGCTTTCCCTTTTCGATACGGCTTTTGGTCGCTTCGTCGAGGTCGGATGAGAATTGCACGAATGCTTCAAGCTCGCGGAATTGTGCGAGTTCGAGGCGCAATTTTCCTGCAACCTTCTTCATCGCCTTGGTCTGCGCCGAGCCTCCCACGCGAGAGACTGAAATGCCGACGTTGATAGCAGGGCGAATGCCTTTGTTAAAGAGATCGGTCTCAAGATAGATCTGCCCGTCGGTAATAGAGATGACGTTGGTCGGAATATATGCCGACACATCATTCTCCTGAGTCTCGATGATCGGAAGCGCAGTAAGCGATCCGCCGCCGAGCTTGTCTGAGAGGCGCGCTGCGCGCTCAAGAAGGCGTGAGTGAAGGTAAAAAATATCTCCAGGATACGCTTCGCGTCCTGGTGGACGGCGCAGGAGGAGCGACATCTGGCGATATGCGACCGCATGCTTGGAAAGGTCATCGTAGATGACGAGTGCGTCCTTCCCTGCATCCATGAAGAATTCACCGATAGCAGCACCAGCATATGGAGCGAGGAACTGCAGTGCTGCTGAAGATGAGACGGGAGCTGAGACCACGATGGTGTAGTCCATTGCGCCTCGGTCCTTGAGTTGCTGCACAATACGTGCGACCTTGGAATCCTTCTGCCCGATGGCTACATAGATACAAATAGGGCGGCTATCTTTTGGTTCATTCAACTGATTTAAAATGGTGTCGATAGCGACAACGGTCTTGCCGGTCTGGCGGTCACCAATGATGAGCTCGCGCTGACCGCGGCCGATAGGGATCATGCCGTCGATAGCTTTGATACCGGTGTGAAGTGGAGTCGAAACAGACTTGCGCTCGATCACTCCATAAGCTTTGCGCTCTATAGGATTGCGCTTTGTTGAACGAAGTGGGAGTCCTCCATCAAGCACTTCGCCAAGTGGATTGACCACGCGACCAATGAGTTCATCACCAACTTGGATCGAGAGGATCTGCCCGGTCGCTTTGACCGTCATGCCTTCTTTCACCTTACTTGCATCACCAAGTACCACGACTTTCACTGAGTCTTCTTCAAGGTTGAGCGCCATGCCAAGGAGTGCGTGGCTTTCATCGAGTGTATCCTTGAGAGACTTACCGTCAGAAAGCTCGAACATCACCATTTCACTCATCATGATATCGTCGAGTCCTGAGACTTCGGCGATACCGTCTGAGGCCGCGACAACCACGCCAACTTTTTCAAGCTTAGCGTTTGGTGTGAAGTCGACGATCTGTTTTTTCAGTTTTTCTACGATGTGATCCATGGTGATGGTGGTAAGTGATGAGTAATTTAAGGGCAATCTAAGAGCGATCTAAGCGGTGATGTTTTTATAAAGTTCGAGCAGTGCGCGTTTATAGCTTGCATCGACGCGCACCGCTTTTGTGCGGACAATGACTCCTCCGATCACACTTGCATCGACGATACGCTCGACGCGCTTATGTGATGAAGAAAGCAGATTTTTGAAGGGCTCTTTGCGTAGCATCTCTTGCGTATCTTTCTCGGAGAGCTCTTTGCTTGAGGTGATGCTTATGGTGCGTTCCTTCTCATCGCGCGCATGGTATCGCTCGATTGAACGAATGATGCGCGGGAGAAAGTGCGTATGCCCATTTAACTTCAACGTCTCGACGAAATTACCGACGAGTTTTGCCTCATCCTTGGGATGGTCGGCGAGCGCACTATAGAGAGCCTCTGCATAGTGAGCGGCACGCATACCTATGAAGCAGTGCTAGCTGTTCGTAATATTTTCTCAGCGGCAAGTACTGCCATCTTTGCGACTTCCTTCTCGCTCTCACGTAAGATAAATGCTTTTTCCTCCTCAGCCTTTTGTTTGGCGTCAGAAAGAAGTGATTGTGATTTCTCTTGGGCTTCTTTGACAATGTTGCGTCCTTCCTCGGTGCCTTCCTTGCGCAGATCATCAACGATCTTACCTCCTTCCTGGCGGGCGCTTTGGAGTATTGCGTCTTTGCTCTCAGCGAGTTCTGCACGCTCCTTGGAAGATGCTTCGGCATCCTTCAGTCCCTCTGCTATCTGCGCCTGACGTTTGTCGAGCATTGCAAAGAGTGGCTTGTAGAGATAGCGGTACAAGATAGCAAGAAGCAACCCGAAGTTGACTCCTTGAATCAAGAGTAGTTTCCAATTTATCCCAAAAGCTTCTAATACTTCCATGTGATTATTTGCGAATTACTTAAGAAGTGCTCCGTTTGCGACGAGTACTGCGAACACCAGTGCGAGGATCGCAAGTGCTTCGGTAAGAGCAGCACCGATGAACATTGTCGACATGATCTTGCCTTGTGCGTCCGGATTGCGTCCAATAGCCTCAAGTGCGCGACCAACGAGAATACCGATGCCTATCCCGGGACCGATGACGCCGAGACCTGCTGCGAGCGCCATACCTATCGTCTTTGCTGATTCGAGTTCCATATATGTGAACAATTTACTAATGATAATAATGCGAACGAATACCTGTTTTATACCAGATTCCCCTTTGTTTCTCCTAATGTGCCGTATCTGTAACGGCTAACTTCAGGAAGAAAAGGGTCAAAAGGGAGAAAATAGCCGCCTGTATGAAGCCAACGAAGACTTCAAATGCCATAAAAGGTACCGGGCCTACGAACGGGAGGAAGAATGTCGCAACAGCCAAAAGTACCTCGCCGGCGAAAATATTGCCGAACAGACGGAATGAGAACGAGATAAGACGGATGAGTTCAGAGACGAATTCAATGAGGCCGACGAAGAACATGATAGGCGAATGGAAGTTGAAGAAGCGGCTGAAGTACTTGAAGAAGCCGACGATGACGATGCCTGAGATCTCGATGGTGAGGAATGAGATGATCGCGAGTGCGAGTGTCACGTTGAGGTCGGTATTGGTCGAGCGCAGAAGCGGGATGAATTCTATTTTTTCCACGCTTCCAGCGCTTGCACTTGCGACTGCCTGGGCAATAGAAGAGGTGGCTCCTGAATTGTGTGCAGCAGCTGCGGCATCGACTGCCTGATGTGCGAGGAGTCCTATCGAACCGACTCCGGGGATGAACTCAAGCATATTTGCGGTGAAGATGAACAGGAAGATGGTAGTGATGAATGGGAAATATTTACGCGCGAGATCTTTGGATTCGAGGGTGGTTTCAATGAAACCAAGTACACCACCGACCATCATTTCGAGAATAAGTTGGAGCTTGCCCGGGACGAGCTTGATGCCGCGGTTCACTGAAAATGCGAGCAAGGCGAGTACAACAACCACGACCCAACTCATCAGGAGTGTATTTGTGATAGGAACGCCCAAAAATTGAGTGATCTGCTCTGCTTTTATCGAAACATGTATTCCTCCCTCCATAAGTGGCTACACCGTAACATAATTGGCATAAAAAAGGAAGAAAATATGGGGATGTTGTATGGTAAGATGACTTGACAAATTAACCAATAATAGTATAATACTAAAAGGTTCATAACTTAGTTTGACGCCTGAAGAAAAAGGATAATAATAGGTACTTCTTCATTAGAACCACATCATTGTAAGTTCGCATGCCCAGAGGATAGATGTATCGTGCGTTGAAAGCGTTTTAAGCCGATAAGAAGACAAAACGATTTCAGTACACACTAGATTTCTCCTCCGGACATATGCAACGATTTTTTCGTGCTTGTCCGCGTTTTCACCAGTTCCTTTTCACAACCGTTACAACCGCCAGGAGATTCCTTGATGATCGAAAAAAAGAAGTTTTTTGCACTCGTCGGCCCGATTCGGAGCGGCAAGAGCTCAGTCATGGAGGCACTCAAAAGTCGCCTCAACGACGGCAACACGCTCTTCCTCAGTGATTCGTGCGGCATGCTTGATTCATCTCACGCACCGTTCACAAGTGCCATCAGCGAAGCAGCGCGTTCCGGCTGCCACGAGCACACGACTCCCCTGTCGCAGCTCATCTTTTTCTGGGCTCGCTTGCAGCCGATCATCGAGCTCGACATTGCGCCTGCACTTCGTGCCGGTAAACGTGTCATCATCGATGGATTTGGCGGCACGATCTACGTGAATGCGCTCTTGCGTGCAACGCCGGAGCAGCACGACCTGATCCTCGACATGCACAAGAGCATGATCGAACAGTGCGTACTGTCATTTCACGTCCCTCCGCCGGTGTACCTGTGGTTCAAAGCAACGCCGGAAACAGCAATGCAACGGCCGCAAAAGAAGCCGAGCTTGAGCCGAGTTGAGTCACCCGTCGCGATCGAAAGCGCGAACAAGCTTTTCGATTTCTATGGCACTCTGCAAGGCCAAAAAGTCTGCAAGATCGACGCAGACAAGCCCCTCGAAGAAGTGATCGAAGAAACGATCGAGATCATCAATCAACGCGAGCTCTCTCTCGTCGCCTGATAGCTCGAAAGAGCAACACAGCTGCCAGTCTCGACTGGCAGCTTTTTTTATATTTCAAAATATTAATATTTACGGGTCGCTACCAGTGTAGGAAAGGTTCCAGCTTTTGTTACATAGTGGGAAATCTGGCACCATCTCCCCTTCGGCGACGCTTGGAAATGCCTGCCAATTGAATAGTGAGGTATCACTGCACCTTTACGCGCGAAATCTTACCGCTTGCGTCAGTTTTGAGCGCATAGACGATATCTCCGCGCCAACCCTCGACGACTCTGACCCAGATGCTATCCGCCTAGAGCCGGTTCGTGAACTAGCGGTCTTTCCGGTCACGATGATCGATAGGCTATCTCGTGATAGCTCTTTTTGTGCGGTCCGAAGAATATCTTTGCAAAGAGGCGCATCACAGAGACACCAGAAAGTACATATCCGAGTGCAAAAATAACCACAAGTGCGCCATGATTCGTATGGGTCAAACTCAAGAGTACCTCCTCACCGATGAATGATGGCGTGATCGGAAACACCATGAGCGCCAAACTGGCGACGAAGAATACGTTGCCGAGCACCGGATACTCATACATGTATCCGTGATATTCCGTCAAATCGAGACGTGCGGTGCGATTGATGTGCCACAGACACAGAAGTCCCACGAGGTATGCCGCCACGATGCCGGAAAGATAGAAGAAGGTCATCAGCGAGTTCGCACCAGTAAGAGCGGAGAGAGACATGCTTCCAAAAATCTGTCCTAAGAAAATCTGGGTCCAACACGTGAAGACTATGCCAGTATTGGCGTGAGCGCGTATAAAGAGGAGAATGCTAAGAATTGCGCTTACCCAGATCACCCCATCCACCAGAGCGTGAGGCACGTTGGTTACATGGGTGGCATAGGTACCAACAAACAAAAGCGCCGCACATACAAACATCACCGCACTTTGATCTAAAAACTGTAACAACCTCCCGGCTGATTTCAGTGGTTGCCAGATGAGACGCGTCATCGCCCTGTCCATATTCCACTCTTTGACCCCCAGGACGAAGAGTGTCGAGCGAATCCTACCAATGAAGTCGTTCCGAATGGTTTGCGCTGGCGGTACGAAAGTGTAGAACTGATAGTGGACCAGATAACTCACGATCGAGGGAGAGATAAGTAATTGATAAGTGCGCAGGAACGCGTTGCTCACAAAATGAAACAGGACCAACCAATGCAATCCTGCGGCGAGTTCGATGAACATGATGCCGATCTGGGTCACTGATGCGTACGCGATTTGTGTTTTGATGGACGATTGTACGCGAGTGATGGAGGTAGCGATGAGCGCCGTAAGCAGCCCAAGCCCCACGATGAACGCGCGAAGCCCCACGCTGCCTTCCCAGAGCGGGTAGGTGCGCAGCATGAGGAACAATCCCATGTGCACAGAAAGAGCGCCATAAAAGATCGCACTAGAGGTCGTTGGACCCTCCATCGCGCGCGGGAGCCAGTATGAGAAAGGAAATTGCGCTGACTTGATCATGGACACAAGCAAAAAGAGAAGGCCGAGAACCACGAGTGAATTGCCGTGTTCGTTCACGAGCGATGAGAACTCCGCGAACTGTACGTTCTTTTCGAAAAGCTGATGCGCGTACCACAGTGCGACGATGAAGAGCGCATCGGCGATGCGGTATAGAGTGAAGACTTTGAGACTGTTCTTCGTGGGTAGGTATCGATCGCGGTAAAAAGAAATAAGCAGGAACGAGCTTATGCCGATGCATTCCCACCCGACGAAAAGTACCTCGAAATTGCCGGAGAAAATAACGAGCGCGAGACCGACGAAAAAGAATAGGATCGTCGCGTGAAAGCGCTTGAATCCTGGATCGCGATGCATGTAGTACTTGCTGAAGAGCAGCACAAAGATGGTGGTGAGACAGGTCACCCCGAAGAACACCGCTGAGGCAGCATCCATGTAGAAATTGACCGCGAATTCGTACTCTGCGGTAGAAAAGAGGGTGAATCCAGTCTGGGAAATTGGCATGAATCCCCCGGTCGCCCAGAAGAAGAGAGTCCAGACGAACGTCAGCAAGACGAGAAAAATGGACGTCAATGCGATGCGTGAAATAGCCTTTTCAAAAGTATTGGGAAGAAAGCAGCAAAGCACGAAGGCGGAAAACGGCAGCAGAATGAAAAGTGATAGTAACATAGAATTTAGCGAGAAAGGATTTGAATGGGTAAGTTTTCCTGCGTCGCATCCACGATATTATTGGTCTTCATTTTGCCAGCAGACTCGATCACGGCAAGAAAGTCTTCCTCGAGGACCCTCACGTCAGTACTGCATGGCACATAGGGAGCGAACTCCCCTTTTTTGAAGAGGTAGAGCTTCTTTTCTTCTGGATGCAGGACCACCAAATGTATCCACTCGTTGATGAACCATTCATAGAGTGCGGGAGATGCCGAAATGACGCGCAGTACCACTTTCGGATCATGCTCGACGATCATAAGGAGTCGGATCGGATCGTGTACCTCGACCATTTGGAGCGGAAGTCCCGCTCGAAGATCCCCGTCGCTACTATTGGATACTCCGATGAGCCCCATTACATTGTGAGGCAGCTTGGTGCCTGCTCCCAATTTCGAATTATCCATGCGCGAGAAATAATACTCGAGGTTGATGCCACCGCAGACCACCGGGAGCGGCGCGATGACATTGGCAAGGAATACACCCTCGGGATCCGTACGGTAGTCATAGGAGTTCATGAATGCGCGCCTATCGAGAAAGAGGTTGCGGGTGAGCGCGCGATCCCCCACGATGCAAAGCGCGTTGGTGCCGTGACCGAGTTCGGGGCGAGGTTCGAAGTAAGATACCGACCGATCCTTGATCGCCTTCCTGATTCTTTTGAGTGACTGTTTCGTATCGATCGACATGAACCGCCGCGAACGCTCCTTTGCATTAAGATCCAAAGCCCGCTCGAAGCTCTTCTCGTATTGTGCGTGGAGTTCTCGCAGTTCGAGTGGCAGCTTCTTCACATCATAGAATTCGATCTCGTCGCTCGCGGTATCATGGAGTCCTCCCAGGAATTGAGTTGCAGCAGGAATACTGAGTCCGCGCCTCGTGAGCTCCTCGCGTACTTTGGGGTGATTCGCCATCGCAGCGGCTACGCGGGCGTTCACGGAACCCGTGCGCCCGCTACAGGCGCCGCAATCATGCGCGCCATGATGCGGGTTGTTGGCGCTCGATGAACCATGACCGACAAGATACACGAGGCGAGAGAAATCTTTTATTAACCCTATGCCGCGAAGCAATTTCTCTATACGATCCGCCATCTCGGTCACCGTAAATCCGATCTGGAGGTTATGCGTTTCATCCCGTTTACCTTCATGGACGATGGTAAGCTCGTATCCATCATGCATATGCCCGAACGCATCCGCGATCGCCGGACTCATGGTGGGCGAAAAAAGGTTGGACAAAAGCTTGACCATAGAAGGGATACCCAGGACGTAGGAAGCTACTGTCCCCCGCAAGAGCGTTTGCGATCCTTTTGTATATACAATTTCCCGCGCAGGACTGTGCTTTTTAGTGGAAGGGATCTCCTCTATCAAGAACCGTGGAGTGACTGGAGCGGGACACAATTTGTCATTGAACTTCGCGTGTGCGGGATGAAAGTAGAATTCCACCCCGAAGAACCCTGGCGCCCCGAGGGTCTCGCACTGACTCACGCTTTCGATGTGCCGGCGGATCGAGCCCTCTCTTTCATCGATACAGAATACTGCCTGAAACGTCTTTGTGGGTTCTTTTTTTTCTGGAACCTGCGCTGCGATCTTGAGCACCGCAGAAAGCGCTTCGTCGTAGTAGCTCCACTCGAAGGCGTCATGCCATATTTTGATGACTTCGTTGATTTCTTTTTCTTCGATTTCCGCGAAGATATCCATCGGCTTGCGATCCGTGATCTCGCCGAGCGGTTTCCACTCTGTGCCGAGCGCCGAGTCTAACGCATCGATCTCCATGATGCACTCGAGGAGCACTAGGTCCATGAGAGCGATGCTCTTCGGGTACATGAGTGCTTCGGGGCGGTCTTCGAGAGTCGAAACCATGCCCGACCATCCGCGATGCGCGAATTGTTGGTCATAAACATATTCTTCGAAGTACTCCTTTTTTCCAACCAGGATCGTGAGCGCTTTTTCGAGAGAAAAGTGCGGGTCATGCAAAAGTGTCCGTGCGCGCTGCGTTTTGAAGAAACTCACCAAACTATCCTTATCCAAGGTTCGCACCGCACTCAAAAGCCCCGTTTTCTCGTACGGGAACGGAGTGATCGCGACTCCTTGGTCGAGATAACTACAGAGAATGCGGAACAACAAGGGGTGTACCGCGTTATTGAGATCAATCGGGTAGTGTTCATGCCATTCATAGCGAAGCATGCGGATGCGCGCATCAAGCTTGCCACCGTACGTTGCGCTCATGACCTTGTGATCCCATTCGTCGAAATGCTCTGCCCCCTTGCGTTCACGAATGACACGCTCGAGTATCTCTTTGCGAATGCGTCCGACCTGATAGAGGTTGCGATACTCGGCAAGAGAAAAAGTCACCTTGTAACCAAAAATCTTTGAAGCTTTGAATATCGCATCATAGAACTTCATGTCTTGAAAGGCATGAAGACTATTGTGGTGTACGAAATCTTTCAAAGGGCCCTGTGTGGGAAGGTAGTGTTTGAGCGTATGGAGTACACGCTCTTCATTGAATATAGAATTTGGGTGGCGAGCAGAGGATGTCATATACAAATTAAACAGAATAAGCGATTTCAGAACGAAATCTTTAATTCAGATAATAAGGGATAGCCTAGCAGAAAATAGCGAGAAACGAAAGAATACGCACAACCTCATAAGAGTCAAGCATGATTCGCGATGTACTTCTTTTGTTGACATGTTGATCGCGTAACTCGAGGTCGAGTACGTCGACGCCATCACGAGTCCGGGATGCACGGCTGGCTTGTCTTTACGTTCGTTCTTGAACTCAACGGTCATTCGCACACATGCTTCCTGTAGCCATCTACTATCGACATGATGAATTCGCAAGTTCAAAAATGTATGAAAACAGGGCGCCGAAGCGTCCTGTAAAGTATCCAAATGAACTGATTCTCGTCTGTTCTTATCCTGTCTTAGCCTACACGCTCGACCTTGGCCCCTGGCGTCTGAAGTGCGATGATCTCTGCACCGTGGAAGTTCGAGGAAGTGACCTCGTGCAAGTCGGTGCTTCGGCGGCCACGAGCAAGATCAGCTCTGCGTTCTTTGAACCTCAGTTCTTCGTCGATTTCTTGCGGGTTTGGCCACTTGCTCCACACCCACTGGACGATGGGTACCGTCATGAAGGTGCAGAGAATGGTCATGATGATGGCCGCTGCAAAGTAAGCTTCACCAATGACGCCGGAGGCGCGCAGTGCAGTAGCGACAGCAACCTCGACCGTGCCGCGGGTGTTGAGGAGCGCACCGAACTTGATGGCTTGCTTCCAACTCGTCCCCTTGACGTAGTGTTTGACCAGGGCCACCGAGCCGATCTTCGCCAGTGCGGCGAACAGCGTCATGGTGAGGCCAAGCGTCAGCACTTCACTCGAGAACAGGTTCACGCCCACCTTCAGCCCCGGAAGGATGAAGAAGAACGGCACGGTAACGCCGAACGCGACTTCGAGCGGAACTTCCATGCGCTGCTTTGTCTTCTCCGGCATGACGAGCCCGTAGAGAAACGCGCCCAAGAGATAGTGCATGCCCATGAACGAAGTGATCGCAGCCGAGACGATCAGCGGCCCAACGATCATGATGATCAGTTCGATGATCATCACCGTACCGCGCTGCTCGAGATAGTTCTCAAGCTTAGCGAGCATGGGGCGAACCACGAACCACATCATCACAAAGTAGACCAGAACCATGGTGAGCATGCCGATGAGCGAGAGAAGCGAAGATGCTTGCAAGAACGACATCTGCGGCCAAAGCAAGATATCACCGATCATCGCATAGACGACGGCATTCTTGTACTTGGACTGCATCAGACCGAGTTCGGTCATGATGTTGCAGAGGACCGGGATGGCGGTGGTCGCAAACAGGATACCGGTCGCATAGGCGAACGCGTGCGCGGAGACGCCGAGTGGAGCAAGCTTGCTGTCGAGTGCAAGCGCGGCGTAGCCGAAGCTCATGCCGATGATGGTCGGCAGCACCAAGTTCGCAGCCGAAACCGCATAGAAGCCCTTCTCCTTCCGCGTCTCATCGACGTCGGCGAGGTTGAAGTGCTTGCCGGTCCAGGCGACAAAGGTGTAGATGCCAAAGGTCGCGAGACCTTCCATCAACTGCTTGTAGTCCATGATCGCGGCGTACATGTCCGGGAAGACTCCGCCGATGAGCGACTTCCCGAACAAGAACCCCCACGCCATATAGAGAATGGCGAGTGGGACGTACAGCTCGATCCGCTTCGAGATCACGACAGGGATGAGCGGGACCACGAGGCCGAGCATGAACACGGCAGCGTAGATCAGGGTGGGGTCAAAATGCAAATGCATGGCGCAAAACTCCAGTTTGTTGTCGGTTGTAGTTAAGAAATTTTCAGAGAACAATTTCCCTCTTCGTTCACTTTGTGTGTGTTAAGGGAAGTTTACTTTTTACTCCTGTTCGACAGAGGTGTCAATATGAGTTATGCACCTATTTCGTCTATCGAGGAAGGAGAGGAAATGTCATCATTTACTCTACGACTGAGTGACGACGAAACAATTATCATTATTTAGAAGCGGTGCTTGGGAGGTACTTTTTTACATACACACTGGTCATACTCGTCACGACCGCCATGATGACAAGCGCCTCGAACATCGGCTCTTTGATAAGACCGCTATCGAACGAAATGATCGCAAGGATGATTCCCATCCCGCCGCGCGCTGCGATGCCGATGCCGGTAGCGATCCCCTCCCCTTTTGAGATGCCGGCAAACTTTGCACCAAGTACTCCCGCTCCGATCTTACTCACATAGGCAGCGATAAGGATAGTCGTGACCAAGAGTACGTTGAAACTGGAGAAGAAATTCACCTTGAGCCCGACGGTTGCAAAAAAGAGCGGTGCGAGCACGTGCAGGGTGAAGTATTCGATGTGCTTGCGCGTCTCATGCGAGAAATGCTCAGACTTGTTCACGGCTATCCCGAGGAGGAATGCGCCGAACACTGCATGCACTCCGATGTATTCGGTAAGGAGCGCACAAGAGAGCATCAGGATCATCACGGTTCCGGTCACCATCATCCCAGTTTCGCTGGGGAACAGTCTGTCGATGGTCGCGAGCAGCCACTTCATGATTCTTGGCAGTATCGTCACACCGAGAATGATGAATACCGTAGTAATGACAAGAATAGTCGCGACAGGAAGCGTCCCGTGCGAGTGACCGGAGAGTCCAAGCACAAAGGTGAACACCAGCCACCCGACAACGTCGTTCACCGTTGAGACAGCGACAATGAGCATACCGAGTTTTGTCCGCAACAGTCCAAGATCCATCAGTACGCGTGCGATGACCGGCAAGGCGGAGATAGAAAGCGCAGCAGCAAGGAACCAGCCGAACAGGTTTCGCGAAATTTCTGACTCGATGTGCGGGAAAAGCATATAGCCAAGCGGGTACCCTATAGCAACTGGGATCAGAATTCCCAGCGATCCAAGCCATGCGACCGACTTCCCTTGCCTGCGCACTTCATCGAGGTCTATTTCGAGACCGACGACGAACAGGAGAAAGATAACCGACAGATAGATGAGTCCATCGAGTGCAAGTGCCGCATTGTGCGTCTGCATGAACAACCAATGAAAAATATCAGGGAAATACGTACCAAGAATTGTCGGTCCAATGATGATACCGGCAACGATCTCGCCGATGACGACCGGTTGTTTGAAGCGACGCGCGATCTCGCCAAATATCTTTGCCGCGGCAAGGATGGCAATGATCTGCATTAAAAAGATAAAATCTTCGCTTGAAGCCAGTTTTGGCATAACAATAATATTAACTTCTTTATAATCACATCCGAAAAACAAAAGCACCTTTCGGTGTCATCGCATACTTCTGATTGCGCTACACGATAGTGAAGTAGCCTTTACAATAATCCTTCTTGATTTTTTTTGCAATGTGGATGTTCCACAGCTGCTGGGTTGATGCGGGGAGCCGAGAGTGAGGGTTATGGATTCAGTGCACTTTTGCGATTTATTTTAAGCAAAGATA
>JAYTVK010000034.1:0-6830 GCA_043744595.1 Candidatus Lloydbacteria bacterium | reverse complement strand
CAAAGGATTTTGCATTCGCATACGCTTAAGTAGCGACGTGTCCCCCGATGACTCCCGATGGGCGGAAGGACATGTCATATTATCGGGATAGTTCGTATGGGTCTCCTTACTATGCGGGCGAAACTTAAGGATAGGTAGTGTACGGATTTTGAGCGTTTCACACCGTACGCACCGAATAAACAGAAACGACCTACGCATGTAGATCACCCTTCAACACCTCTCTGGACGCGGGTTCGCCCCCGCCATCTCCACCAAAAAAACAAAAGCACCTTAATAGGTGCTTTTGTTTTTTTGGTGGAGATGAGGAAGTGATCTGCATCACTTCCGTGCGGGGGCGAAAAGCGGAGTCATGTTTCGCCAGCAGACGAAACGACGAGCCGGGGTCGCGAAAATTTCGAGTGACGGCGAGAAATTATTCGTGACCTCCCTCGCCTTAAGCCAGTGTCACGAATGATTCTCTCCTGCTTAGCAAAATAGATCCGATTCCTCGATCTCCACTTGTTATGGACGATCTATCGCTCTTCGCCCGTAGCAGGTCGACGTATCTCATAAATCGAGAAGATCGTATTATCCTTATCCTCATCAGTAGTGAAGAAATAGATAGGTGATGTACTTCCTACGGTTATTAGATCTGAGATATGTCCGGCCATCCCGACTTTTTTTCCATCATAGTAGAAATTACTGGGAAGTCCGAATGTGGTGAATATCAACTTCCCGTTGATTTCTACAATCTCGTTATTGCCGGTAAACGTCCCTTCATAGGGGTACTCTTTTCCGTCGTAAAATAGCGATCCTTTGTCTGATTCTTTCCCGAGCCATCGTGAATACGCAAGCTTGCCCCCAACATCACGAGGGTTGAGATTTATGAACGTACCAGGAAGCTCTTTTCCGTCATACATCGCATTATGAGTCGAGTCGCCGTAGGCAAGCTTGCTAGCGATGATGCTATAGTCGAACCATGGATCCGTGCTTGTCGCGCTTTCTTTCCCATCAAAAAAAAGGGTCCTTTTTGATTGTATGCTTCCGGTCGTATAGGCAATCTTTCCTCCCACTTCCTTAAAGTCAGCGACGCCCGATGCTATTTTCTTGCCTTCATATATGAGATCCCCATTCTCGATGTGCGCAAGCTCGCTCTTATACTTCGCGCTATATCCTTCATTCCCACGCGAATAATTCACGATGCTGTTGTAAAACTCTTCTTCGGTAGGTTTCAGGTCCGCATATTCAGCTTTAGAAATCTTTTTTCCGTCGAACACGAACTCATCGGTACCGCCGACCAACCTGAAGGTCTCGTAGCCGAATTTCCCGTTCGGTAGCAAAAATGAACTGAAGTGAAGGTGTTGCTTGTTTTGGGCGATGACCGTATCGACAAGTTTTACGCCATACGGATCGGACGATAGTCCGACCTCCAAAGACTGCACCTGCTGGGCCTTCTTCGTCGCGACGATGTCCTCGAACTGCGAAAGTGTTTTTTGCTGATCACGCGATAACCCCAACCCCGCATATTCGTTCCTCATCTTCACCTCTTTATACACGGCCGGTACGAAGATCACGAGAAGCAGTATTCCAAATGCGATCAAGAATACATGTCGTTTTTTCTTCGGAGGGAGCGGGGCTGGCGTTGCGGGGGCGGTCGCGAAAACCGGCGACACCTCTTGAGCCGCAAAGGGAATATCCATTCGGGGTGACGGACTCGACACTTGATCAGTCGAGCTACCTGTTTGGTACAGTTGGAGCGCCTCAATGATCTGCTGATCGTTCCAATGTGCGGAAGCGAGCGACTCGCGCAATTGTGCTTCTAAAAGACCGGGATAGGCAATGCGCAAGTTGAGCACATAAGCCAGTTGTTCATCATTTAACATGACAAAATTGTATCACTCTTATTTTTGTCTGAATAGTTGGCGCGCTTAGCGATTCGTGGATTCGATTCACTCGTTTGCGACGGCAAACAAATTATTCCTGACCGATTCGCCCAAGCGCTGACGAGAAATTATTCGTGACTGATGTCGATAAAAATATTAGTTTTTTGATCACGTCGATATCTTGCTCCCACTTGATTATCAAGTAGACCAAGGATGCTGTCATCTTTTCTCAAAACTGCACCCAAGGAAACGTAGGACGCATTAGCAGAGTCTTCCATGTATTCATCCGTCTCATCACCAGTTGTCATTCGCCACCCACTATCATCACTGTCTGGGACTTCACGATATATGTATCCGACTTTACCTTCACCATATAAAATATTATTCGTAACAAAACAGCGTTTTAAATATTTTTCAGTAATACTTGGCACTGGGTCTTCAACCATTGAGTTATTTATATGCCGGCTTTCAAACTCAATTCTGTCACCAGCCTTAAGTTCCTTAATATAAATAGGGTCGTTATCGAGACGTCCCACAAAATTTTTGCCATCTATCGACCCAATTTCAACCCACATTCTCTCACTTTCTTCATCTTTGTTTGTGAAAGTTAGTTTCACAAGATCGCCGACCTTAAGCAAGTCCAGTAATTCCTTTGACGGAATATAAAAAGTATAGGGATTTTCAGTGCCTCTTACTTGAGCGTCATCCAATGTCCAAGTTTTTACCAACATAAACTAAATCCTACCCCTCCCCCCAAAAATCACAACCCTCCACCTTTCGCGACAACTTGTGACCAATGAACTATTCCAAGCAATGCTCTTTTGGTATTGCACCACAAGGACCGGCGTCATCGATAATTTTGCGCAGTTCCATTATCGGCAGTAACTTTTCACTATTTGGAGTATCAGTTAATGGCATAACACTGACTATCCATATTTTTCTTAATCGGTTTTCTTCCCCAATGACATTGTCTAGTAAATATTTGTAAGCGTATTCACTGTCCTTGGATTGAACATATCCATCAATATAGAGTTTTAGATCAAACTGAGTACTTGTAGCGTACGTAAAAAATACATTATTTGTACCTACGAGCGAATTCCCTTTTGTTTGATTGTAGATAGAAACATTATTTTTTCTTTGTCTGAATGCATATACATGCCACTTACTAAATTCAGGAGCGTGAGAAACTAAAGAATTTGTAAGCAGAAGAAGACTAGGGGAACCATTCGGAGTGATATCAATACCCCTTCTGCCATCATTCTCAACTGGCAGGAGTTCGTAAGAAAGACCTTCATTTACAAGTTTAAGTTGATCTTCAAGATCATTTAATTTCTTAGAATTTTCAGGGGAAAAATTACTATTTGAATATGAGTAATAAAAATCTTGATGCAACTCAAAATACCTCCAAAATTTTTGTTCTGCAGTAAGATCTTTTTGTTTGGATATAGAAAAAGTAATTAGAAAGATTATCACTAGTAAAAGTACAAGATGAATTGGCTTAAGAAATGTAGGGAGTATTTTCATCTTCTCAATTATACCCTTCCACAACCCTATGCTACACTCCCCCGTATGCAAGACTTCCAGCACGAACCCCTCGAAAAAATAGCCCGCGACCTCGGCATCCACAGCATCGAGCGCCATATCTTTCTCTGCGCTGACCAGACCCTGCCGAAATGCTGCTCACGCGAGACCGGGATGGCCTCATGGGAATACTTGAAGAAGCGCCTCGCTGAACTCAACCTCTCGCAGAATGGCAAGATCTACCGTACCAAAGCAAACTGTCTGCGTGTATGCCAAGATGGACCGATAGCAGTGGTGTACCCCGACGGCGTGTGGTACCGCTCGTGTACCCCATCGACCCTTGAACGCATCATCACTGAGCACTTAGTTGGGGGCGTGCCGGTCGAAGAATTTGTGATCAAATAAATTAGTGCGACGAGGTCTGCGCAAATAGCAGTCAGCAACATCTCATTATAATGAGGATCCGGCACTCTTCTTCTGCTGGATATATCAAGCACGTGTTGCTAGACTGCAAAATATGCAAGAAACGACTTCATCCGATATACCTTGGTATAGCGAAGAAGCGGGGATCTTTGGCCCTGGCTATCTTAGAGAATATAGAAATAATCTCAATACAAAACGAACCGCCCAAGAAGTTGATTTCCTTGAAAAAATACTAGGGCTTAAAGCGGGAACGAAGATCCTTGATTGCCCATGTGGGCATGGCAGACATTCTATAGAACTCGCAAAACGCGGATATACGGTCACCGGACAAGACCTCAATGGATTCTTTCTTAACGAAGCAGAGGCAGGAGCAGACACGATGGGTGTATCGGTCAGATGGGTCAAGGGTGATATGCGCACAATAAATTTTAAGGATGAGTTCGATGTTGCGCTCAACCTTTTCACTTCGTTTGGTTACCTTGAAAGCGATGACGAGAATCAAAAGGCACTTCAGGCTGCGGCTGATGCACTGAAAAAAGGCGGTTTATTTGTGCTCGACGTTGCGAATCGTGATCATATCGTTCGCATGTATCATGAACAGTTCAGTGAAACACTTCCCGATGGATCTGAAATCATTACCAAAAATCACTTTGATCATCTTGCGGGAAGAAATGTCGAAACACGAATACGGAGTTGGGCGAACGGTGAGCAAGAAACGTTTTCGTTTTTTGTGCGCATGTACACTCCTGCCGAACTTGCAACGATGTTTCGCGATGCCGGCCTTACGATCAGCGCAACTTTTGGAAACTATCTTGGCGATCCACTGTCGTTTGACTCGGAACGCTGTATTTTTGTCGGTAAAAAAGATTAGCCATCCTATTCGCAAATTATATAGAGCACCTCATGGGAGGCGTACCGGTCGAGGAGTTCATCATCAAGTAAGTGTCGACCCATTGTCAGGTATACTGAGCACATGATCCCTCCTGACGAACACTACGTCTATCATGGCTCCCCTACCCCATTTGAAAGAGCGATACCGAAACACCAATTGCGGAGTCAAAATGATGCGAATGGAAAACTCAAAGTAGTGTTCGACGAGATCTCCTTCCATGCGACACCGTACAAGTGGATCGCACTCGCGTACACCTACACTTCGAAACCGCATAAGATCCGCACCAAGAATGCACACTACAATATGGGAGTGAGTCTGTATGAGAACGAAGAGGAGCTTGCTATCTTCGGGTTCGGGTCACTCGAAGAGAGCCTCACAGTGCTCTATGGTGACGGCGGATATCTCTATACATTCAAAAAAGAAGATTTCTTCACCATGCCCGGACTCGGCGATCTTGAGGTCATCACAAAAAATGAGACCATCCCTTTTAGGTCAGAACGCATCGATGACCCCCTCGGTGAGCTAAGGAAACTAGGAATTAGATTCACATTCAGGGACCTCGCAAAGCCGGAGAATAAAAACTTCCGGAATTATTATTGATACACATTATATTTATCCTTTATGTCGAATGATAAAGTTAAGCACTTCGAACAGCTCGTCGCCAAGTATCGCACATACAAGAGTAAGCCTGAGGAACGTATTGGGGGCGATGGTCCAGTCGACGACAACATTGTCGAGGCAGTCGCAGCACTGAATGCACTCGGTATCGAGACGACTGCCTCATGTGGCGGACATATCGACAAATCGCTTGGTACGCCGATGCTTCAGGGAATACTGTGCGAACCTGGGAAAGATCGTGTACAGCGGACAAAGGTTCTCGCACTCATGGATGAATTCAATGTAGGGCGCGATGAGAACTATAAGTTGATCTTGAATAAGATAACTCCGGAAGGATTTCGCATTGAGAACGCAATATGCGAGGAAGTAGATCGCGAGGCAGAAAAATTGTTCTATGCCATGAGTAAAGAAGACCAGGATCGAGATAACTTTGTGCAGCATTATGAGCCAGTGGGGCGGGCACGTGTCGAGAAACTTGTGTGGCGCGGTCAAAAAGAATTTGCCGACTTCACTGAATTTCTTAAGCGAAAATATTTTTCATCCTGACATTCTTTTTATTGCTACCCCACTCGTAGCTTGCCCACCGCCGCAAAGATCTCTGCCTCAGGGATGTCACTTTTCATCTGCTGGAGCAGCTTCCACACAATGAGCGCATCGTCGAATGCGCGGTGCCTGTTCTCGATGGGAAAATCGTAGCGCTCGATGATTGAAGAGAGGTCATGCCGACGATGTTCGGGGTAGAGCATGCGCGAGAGTCTGACCGTGCACAGGCGCGAGAGCGAAAGGTCGATGCCGGCTCGGGCGAATTCATATTTGAGAAAGCCGTAGTCAAATTCGGCATTGTGTGCGACGAACAGCGCACCATCGAGAAAGCTTGCGATCTCTTCGGCAACATCTTCAAAACTCGGCGCACCGATAAGATCGTCATCCGTGATGCCGGTAATATCGGTAATGATGGACGGAAGTGAGATGCCCGGCTGCAGCAAGGTCTGGAATCTATCCACCTCCACCCCGTCCTGTATGCGCACAAGACCGACCTCGATAAGTCTATCGCGGTCGGGCTTAAGGCCCGTGGTCTCGGTATCGATGCAAACAAATGGCCCTTCGATCATATTCAATTACTATAGGACTTATGAAAAACGATGAAATTTGAGGCGTGGAGAAAACGACGAAGAAGGCATATTCCTATATGGTGACTGAGTCGTAGTGGCTCCACAACGAAGAAGTTCGCGTTTTGCATAGTCCTACTAATTGAAGATGTTGAGCAGGAACTCATCGATAATCCGCTGGTCAAGATCGTAGAAATTCTTGTTGTTCTGATGGAGCACCGTCGCAAGCTCAACTCCGATGAATCGCCAGTGCCACGGCTCGTAGACATAGTAGGTATTATTCTTCGGATACGACTGGACAAAACCATAGCGCCATCCGTTCTCAAGCAGCCAGGCATACGCGTCACTCTTGTCGATGCTGGTGTAACTATTCCCGAGCTTGGGAGTCGTGAGATCGATAGTAGT
>JAYTVK010000033.1:0-6832 GCA_043744595.1 Candidatus Lloydbacteria bacterium | reverse complement strand
ACGAGGCGATACCGTCGCCGACATGCCCATCAGGCACAAAGGGCCGCACACCCGTATTTGAATTCCTTGAAATGGACCGTGATCTTGAGCATATTGTGCTTACCAATCCGGTCGAACAGGCAGTTTCGGAAGTGGCTCGCGCAAAAGGGATGCTTACGATGAAGGATGATGCGCTGCTGAAGGCCTTCCAAGGGGTCATACCCTTTGAAGAGATCAACAACATCGTCTAGGAAACTTGCAAAACTGGCGCATTTCTTCGTTGACTTCGGTATGCGGTCCGATGAACGTACTTCCGGTACGTCCATTCGGACACGCATACCTCGTCGCCTCGAACTGCATCCCGTTTTGCGAGTTTCCTGTTCCGTTCAAAAACTTTACATAATATCCCGAACTGAAACGGAGTGACTGACGATTTCATTGTAAAAAAACGGGGGAGATATGATATCATATAAAGCATATGGCAGAACAAAACAATACGCACAGTGTACTCGTCATTGATGATGATTCGTTCTTACTCGATATGTATGCAATGAAGTTCTCGCAGAAGAACTTTCAGGTCACTGCATGTTCGGGAACTCTCGAAGCGCTCGAGAAGCTGCGTACCGGATTCAAGCCGGATATCATTGTTGTCGACTTGGTGATGCCGGCGATGGACGGATTTGAATTTCTTGAAGTGGTAAAAAATGAAGAGCTCGGCAAGGACGTACTTATCATCATTCTCTCGAATTTAGGCCAGCAGGAGGATATCGACAAGGGACTTGCCCTCGGCGCCGCAGGATACATCATCAAGGCATCGGCAACTCCCTCTGAAGTAGTTGAGAAAGTGCTCGAAGTACTTAAAAAGCAATCGAAATAATACACTCTTTTACATGACTCAAGCAGAATATCGCAAGGAACTCGAAGACCTCGTACTCACCGTCATCCATGAGGGTGCGTCAGATCTGCACTTGGTCGTCGGACGACATCCGACCATCCGTGTTTCGGGCGAACTGATTCCGCTTGTGAAGAAGCCACTCCTTGAGCCGGAGAACACCATGGGGCTCATCAAAGAATTTCTTGATGATGCCAATCTCAAACTCTTTCTCGAGACCAAAGAGATGGACTTCTCGTTCTCATTCGGCAAAGAAGCGCGTTTTCGCGGTAATTCGTTCTATCAGAAGGGGACCGTCGCTATCGCACTACGCCTCATTCCAAAGAAGATCAAAACCTTGCAGGAATTAGCGCTCCCGACCATTCTTGAGGCGTTCACCAAGCGTAAGCAAGGATTCTTCCTTGTGGTGGGCCCTGTCGGTCAGGGTAAATCGACCACTCTTGCTGCGATGATTGAGATGGTCAATCATGAACGCGCCGAAAATATCATCACTATCGAGGACCCTATCGAGTACGTGTTCTCTCCCGACCGCTCGATAATCAGTCAGCGCGAAGTACGTTTTGATACTGCAGATTTCCATGTTGCCCTGCGCGCCTGCTTCCGCGAAGACGTCGATATCATTCTCATTGGTGAGATGAGAGGACTCGATACCATTTCAACCGCGGTCACTGCCGCAGAGACCGGACACATGGTGTTCTCAACCCTCCATACCAATAATGCCTCACAGACCATCGACCGTATCATTGATTCATTCCCTCCCGAGCAGCAGGATCAGATCCGTGTACAGCTTTCAGGATCGCTCGCGGGCATCTTCTCTCAGCGCCTCATTCCAAAGATTTCCGGCGGACTTGTACCGGCATATGAACTCCTGATCAACAATAATGCGGTCTCAAATCTTATTCGCGAGCGCCGTACACACGAGATCCCGATGGTGATTGAGACCGGCTCTGAACTTGGTATGATAGATATGAACCGCTCGCTCGCTGACCTGGTGCGGAGCGGGGTGATCACTGCCGAAAATGCCTACTTGCACTCCTTCAATCCGAAAGCGCTTGAGAGGATGATATAGCCCATAGTTCTGAATTCACATGCTCTACCGTTATAAAGTCATAGATCAGAATACCAACGACGAAAAGACCGGCACCATTGATGCCGCAACCGTCGACGTCGCGATTGCTGCACTCCAGCGTCGCAACTTCATCATCATTACCATCACCGCAGCGGATGATCTGCCATTCTTTGAGAAATTGATGAATATCGGCGCAAAGGTGCCGTATCGCGATGTGGTGGTGTTGTCGCGTCAGATGGCGACACTGTTCAAGGCACAGGTGTCGGCACTGCGTGTATTTCAGCTACTTTCCGCAGAGACCGAGAACGACATGCTCAAAAAGAGTATGGTAGAAGTCGCCGAAGACATCCAGGGTGGTATGTCGCTCTCAAACGCACTTGGAAAACATTCTGAGATCTTCTCTGATTTTTACGTGAACATGATAAAGGCGGGTGAAGAGTCGGGAAATCTCTCAAATACGTTCGGCTATCTCGCCGACTACCTCGATCGTACCTACGAGCTCATTGCCAAGACTCGAAATGCACTGATCTACCCGATCTTCGTCATTGTCGTGTTCATCGTGGTCATGGTGCTGATGCTGGTTATTGTCATTCCAAAACTTTCCGCTATCATCCTTGAGACCGGCAAAGAACTCCCTATCTATACCAAGGTGGTCATTGCCATGTCGAACTTCTTGGTCAACTACGGATTGTACTTTTTGATATTTATCGCTATTTCAGGTTTCGTCTTCTGGAGATTCGTGAATACCAAGCAAGGGAAAGAATACCTCGCGCGTATCTCACTCGATGCTCCGTTCCTCGGGGATCTCTATCGCAAGCTCTATCTCGCACGTATCGCGGACAATCTGAACACCATGCTCTCCTCAGGTATCTCCGTCGTGCATGCGGTTGAAATATCAGCGACCGTGGTGGGTAATCAGGTATATAAAGAGCTTCTCCTCGATGTGGCGCAAGATATTCGCGGAGGCACTCCGCTCTCTACCTCAATGGGAAAACATTCCGAGATCCCCGGGATCATGGTGCAGATGATCAAGGTTGGTGAAGAAACAGGAGAAGTAGGAAACATTCTGCAGACACTTGCCGCATTCTATAAGCGCGAAGTCGACACTGCGATAGATACCCTCATTGGACTTATTGAGCCTGCGATGATCATCTTGCTCGGGCTTGGGGTTGGGGGACTTTTGACATCGATACTTATGCCGATCTACGACGTCGCTTCCTCCTTCTAGGAAAAAAGTCCATTTTGAGCGTGCTACTCGTCTTTCCTTCAGCAAGTTTGGAAGCAGTATAGAGCATACAGCTTCTCAAACATTGCCTCAGTTCAAGACTTCGCATCACATCCCAAACTGAACTTTTCTCACTCAGTGCATCCAGAACTATGTTTTTTCCAGGACTTTGTATGCGACCTAAAATTCCATTGAGTCTGCGAAAACTGGAATTTGGAAGTACTCCCCGTGGTGCGTCTAAATTTAGCCTCGATCCCTCACTCCTCGAAAATCGCCTCAAACTGAGCGTTTTTGCAGGATCCTGTCATAGAATTTTTAGGTGAATTTTCGTAATTGGGTGGAGTGTATTATACTGGCTCTCATTCATGGAAGATATTCGTATCAATAAGCTTTCCAAGGTATATGAGACGCGCACCGGGGACGTTACTGCGGTGCGTGACCTCACTCTTGTGGTACAGAGCGGTAGTGTATTCGGCTTTCTGGGTCCGAATGGTGCGGGTAAGACCACGACCATAAAGATGCTAGTCGGACTTGCGGAGCCCACCGAAGGTGAAATAGTCATTGCTGGCGGCAGCCCGAACACGCTTTCGGTGCGAGCAGAGATCGGGTTCATGCCTGAGTCACCCGCATTCTACTTGTATCTTACCGGGTACGAATTTCTCGAATTCGTCGCCGATATTTTCGGCTTACAGAAAAATAATGCGAAAAACAATACAAAGCGTGATGGGCGCATCGAAGAGGTGCTTGAAATGGTGAATCTCACGGAGGCAAAAAGGCGGCAGATCCGTACCTATTCAAAAGGCATGCTCCAGCGACTGGGTCTGGCGCAGGCGCTCCTGAATGATCCACGCATTTTGTTTCTCGACGAGCCGCTCGACGGACTCGATCCACTTGGAAGAGCGGAGATCAAATCCATCTTCATCGACCTCAAAAAGAAAGGCAAGACGATCTTCTTCAATTCACATATCCTTGCCGATGTAGCGGAGATCTGCGATACCGTGGGGATCATCGATAAGGGTACACTTATCGCACACGGCAGCCCCAAGGAGCTCACCGTGGGGCACCGTGACCTCGAGGCCGCATTTGTCGATATTATCAGCCGTTCGCGCGCAAGCGCCAAAACCTCACTATGATACGAAGGATCCTTGCTATCGCCCGCAATACTTTTCGTGAGACTCTTCGAGACCGGATACTCTTGTCGGTGCTTGTGGTGATGATACTCCTCATCGGCTTCACGCTGTTTGTCGGCTCGGTCTCGCTCGAGCAAGATGGACGCATGATCATCGATTTCGGGCTGACCGCAATTTACATACTGCAGATCTTCGTAGCGATATTCATCGGCTCGATGCTCATCCACAAAGAAGTAGAACGCAAGACCTTTTTTCTGATCATCCCGAAGCCGGTGCGCAGGGAAGAGATCATTCTTGGAAAATGCCTCGGACTTACCGGTACCACTATCGTGGTGACGCTCTGTTCAACCCTCATCCTGCTCTTCTTGCTTACGATCAAGGGGATACACGGATTTTTTCTCCCGATACTGGTCTCGGTCGCACTTTCGATACTTGAGTCGGTCATTCTCATACTCGTGAGTATCTTGTTCTCGGGACTGACGTCGCCGATACTCTCTGCGGTCTATACTATGGCTTTTTTCTTGATCGGACATTCAAGCGAGATCCTGCGCACCCTGATCGCGGCACAGACGTCACTCCTCTCACAGTATGCCCTCAAGGCGGCCTACTATATGCTTCCCAATCTCGAGAAGTTCAATATCCGAAACGACGTCATCTTCTCGGCACTTCCGGATAGTCGTGGGATTGCAGTCTCCGTACTGTACGCACTCTGCTATAGCGCATTCGTGTTTCTGCTTGCCCGAGCTATGTTTGCCCGCAAGGAGTTTTAATTTCCCGATCCATGACTGCCATCACTCTTCTCAAGCGATCCACAAGTCTCATTCTGATCGCACTCCTCATTCCTGCGTTCATTGGGCTGCAGATCCGTTACGACCGGATACAGCAGCAGCATTTTGAACTACTTGCACCCGTGCATCGGTTCGCGCTTCCTGCCACAGTAGTGAAAGAATTTTCATTCGGATTCCGCAATGTTCTGGCTGATTATTACTGGGTGACCGCGATCCAAGATTACAATAAATGGGATAAATTTGACTCGTACTATCCCGAATACTTCCGCACTATCAGCACTCTCGACCCAAAGTTTCAGTATCCATATATGTTTGCGGCGCTTACGGTGCCGTCGAAGATGAATGCCACAACTTCACTCGAGTGGCTTTCGATCATTTCAGGGCGCGGCATCGCTGCATTCCCCGATAATTGGGAAATACCATTCTATACCGGCGTCGAGTACCACCTTATCGACAAAGAATATGCGACCGCAACCCGCTACATCGGTATCGCTGCATCTCGCAAAAGTAGTCCGGAAATGGTGAGGTCAACCTACGCGATCTATCTTTTGCATGGACATTCAGAATATGAAACTTCACGCGCGCTTTTTTCTACCATGCTTGAGACGAGTGATGATATAAGCACAAAGATCATCGCCAAAGAGCACATTGAACTGCTTGACCTGATAGAGGCACTCGAGCGCGTAGGTGTGCTCTATAAAAAGAAGTATGGCATGTATCCGGGAAGTCTGGCAGAACTCACCAGTAAGGGCATGATCACTATTCCGCGCGGGTTTGAAAAGAAGTACCCGCTCTCATTCAACACTCAGACAGGAGCAGTCTCCCTGGGAAGGTGATATCAACATGCATACAAATGAAGATATAACAGCTCCCTACGTCACCCCTGTGCCGCGATAACGTAGGAATGAGCAGGAAGGACAGGAAACTCCGCATGTATATGCCACTTATCCACAGCCCACATTGCCACAGAAGCCCTAGGAGAGTCCTGCGTGGTACAATTATCTGAGCTTCATGGAGTATGGAGCAACCCATTTTCCAAGTTATTCATTATTATTTTAGTATTATTTTATGTCCACACTTAAGAATAAGATGAGAGGTTTCACCCTGATCGAGCTCCTTGTCGTGATCGCGATCATCGGTATCCTTTCTTCCGTCGTGCTCGCGTCGCTCTCAACAGCACGCCAGAAGTCACGCGATGCAAAGCGTATCTCTGACATCGGTCAGGTGCAGCTTGCAGCCGAGCTGTTCTTTGACGCGACCTCAAGCTACCCGACAACTGCACAGGGTATTGCCTCGCTTTATACCGGCAAGTTCCTTCCTCAGATCCCTTCACCTCCATCAGGAAGTGCGGCTGCATACATTTATAAAGGTTCAACAGGCATCATCACTGCTGTCGGACCCCCGGCCATTACGAGTGAGTGTACTGTAGCTCCTTGCGTAAGCTATGCGACCGGTGTCGACCTTGAGCGTACTGACAACACCACTCTTGGTAGTGACGCTGATCAGACGATCACCGTTGCCACTACCTTCAATGGTTTTGGAGACAGCGCAGCGAGCGGATCATGTACCGCAGCTACCGGTGGTGGTACTCTCCTTGAGAAGTGCTACGACATCAAACCGTAATACCTCAGAAGGTATAGGTTCAAAGACCCCTCTCTGCTTCAGAGAGGGGTCTTTGTTTTACTTCGGCGAACGAGGGAGAAGCCCAAGTGTCTGCACTTAGGTTTTGACCGAGTGATGACGAAGCAA
>JAYTVK010000032.1:0-6937 GCA_043744595.1 Candidatus Lloydbacteria bacterium | reverse complement strand
GATATACTCATGTAACAGACAGATATGGATGAAATACGAGGCGCGGAGAAGCATGGAGGAAGACGTATTCCTATACGGTGACCGACATGCAGAGGCTTCGCAACAAAGTAGTTCGCCAGATCTGACTGTTATAGCCCATGACCCGGCAAACACCGGATAGGATGAGGAAAGAAAACTCTCTGTAGAAAGGGGTGAGTAGAATCCTCCGGACCTGCTCCGACAAGCAGATAATCGAGCACAAACCAGGGTGGCACCGCGATTGGGAAAGAGTTCCTAGACGCCCCTGCGAATTTATTCTTAAGAATGAATTTGGAGGGGTGTTTTTATTTCTCTTTTTACGAGAAAACATATACAAGCTAAACACATACACTCATGACACGAATACTCATCAAAGACCTGAAGCAGCACATAGGCGAAGAAGTGACACTTAAGGGCTGGGTCGACATCCGCCGCGACCAAGGCAAACTCATCTTCATCGACTTCCGAGACATGTCGGGCAAGGTGCAGATGGTCGCGCTGCCGATGCACAAGGAAGCGATCGAAGCCGCAAATACCGTGCGCCCGGAGTGGGTGCTCGAAGTCACAGGCAAGGTGAATGCGCGCCCGGAGAAGAATGTGAAGGCTGATGAAGCAAATGGCGCTCTTGAGATAGAAGTGCTTGGAATTTCCGTACTGAACAAAGCAGAGACACCACCCCTTGATGTGCGCAGCGACGGTATGGAAATAGGTGAAGACGTGCGCCTCAAGTATCGCTATCTCGACTTGCGCAGACCTCGCATGCAGAAGAATATCCACATGCGACACGAGATAGAACTCTTTGTGCGTAATTTCCTTTCGAACGAACTATTTACCGAGATAGAAACGCCGCTTCTCTCGAAATCGACGCCCGAGGGCTCGCGAGATTATCTTGTACCATCCCGAATTGAGCAGGGTAAGTTCTATGCACTTCCGCAGTCACCACAGCAATACAAACAACTCTTGATGGTTGCGGGTTTTGAACGATACTTTCAGTTTGCGCGCTGCATGCGCGACGAAGATACACGCGGCGACAGGCAGCCTGAATTCACTCAGCTCGATATGGAGATGAGCTTTGTTGAGAGGGAAGATGTGATGGCACTCAATGAAAAACTGCTGATCGAACTCGTACAGAAAGTTGCCCCGCATAAAAAGATCCAAGCTGTACCGTTCCCGCGCATGACCTATGCCGAGGCAATGGAGAAGTACGGAAATGATAAGCCGGATATCCGAACAGACAAGAACGATCCGGACCTTTTGGCATTCTGCTGGGTCATCGACTTTCCGTTCTTCGAAAAGACCGACAAGGGAGGGTGGACCTTCACACACAATCCTTTCTCCGCTCCAAAGCCCGAGCATACAGACATGCTAATGAACAAGGAGAATATCGGGGGTATCCTCACGACACAGTACGATGTCGCACTCAACGGTTTTGAGATCGGCGGCGGAAGTATCCGCAACCACACTCCGGAAGGACTCACCAAAGTGTTTGAGATCATGGGTCACACTCCAGAAGGCATCAAAGCGAATTTCGGGCACATGCTTGAAGCATTCTCATATGGCGCACCTCCACATGGCGGCATCGCTTGGGGACTCGACCGATTGATCGCCATTCTTCAAAACGAGCCGAACATCCGCGAAGTCATCGCATTCGCGAAGACCGGCGAAGGCAAGGACCTGATGATGGCCGCTCCTTCGGAAGCGTCAGCCGAGCAATTGGTTGAGCTTGGTCTGCGTATCGTCAAATAAGAGTTAAATTGCATTCAACTCTTACTCTGTCATCGCTTGGCTAAAGAATGAGTAAAATATTCATTCTTTTCCTCGCTCGCCAGAGTAGCGCCCTAAAATCGCTAAGTTATCCCCAAAAACCGCTCTAGAGAGCGGTTTTTGGTTTTTTCATGCTAGAATTAACTCATGGATGACACCGCAGTTTTAGACGCGCCTGAGGTACTCGGGGAGGCAAAAGTGAACTATCACGTGAAGCACGAGCAATTCGAGGGACCCTTGGACCTTCTGCTCAACCTCATCGAAAAGCGCAAGCTGTTCATCAGCGACTTCTCGCTCTCAAAAGTCGCGGACGACTACATCGCGCACATTCGTCGCTTTGAAGAATATCCAATGAACGATGTCGCGAATTTTCTCTTGGTCGCTTCAACGCTTGTGCTTATCAAGTCAAAGACCATCCTTCCGCAGCTCACGCTCTCGCACGAAGAAGAAGGGGATATCGATGATCTCAAAAAGCGACTTGCGATGTATGAACTGTTCCGCAATCTTGCAGGGGAAATGAAGAACGTATACGGCAAGACCCTCATCTACGAGCGCAGTGGACGACCCGAACTCGTGCCAGTATTTGCCCCCGATACAAAGATAAGTATCGCGGGTGCGCACGAAGGAGTGCTGCGCGTCATCGCAGCCCTCCCGAAGAAGATCTCTCTCCCAAAAGCAGTAGTGAAGAAAGTCATTTCACTCGAAGAAATGATGTCGCGACTTGCGACTCGTGTGACTTCCGCACTCAAGACCAGCTTCTCGCAATTTTCACGGTACGAAAAAGGTAAGCCTGTGCCAAAAGAACAGAAGGTCGAGGTCATCATCTCATTCCTTGCAATGCTCGAACTGGTGAAGCAGGGAGTGGTGCATGTCACACAACATGAAGACTACGGCGATATCGATATTGAGACGCACCAGTTTGAAACTCCTTCGTATGTATAAGAAGCCACATATGATACTTCCAAATTAGATATATTTAAGCTAGACTAGTCAACACCAAACTTATGACCATCGCCGAATTAGCAAACCTCATCGAAGCCATACTGTTCTACCAAGCCGAGCCGCTCCGGGTGGAGCGTCTTGCCTCACTCACCAAGAAGCCCGAAGGAGAAGTACGCGACGCGCTCAAAGTGCTTGAAGAGAAGCTTTCGCATACCGGACTGCGACTGCTCACGAACGGCGAAGAGGTGACACTCGGCACATCACCGGATGCAGGCGCGACCATCGAAGCCATCACCAAGGAAGAGCTTTCCAAAGAGCTCTCGAAGGCATCACTTGAAACACTCGCCATCGTACTCTATAAGGGGCCTATCACGCGCGCAGAAATAGACTATGTGCGCGGCGTGAATTCGACCTTCATCCTGCGCAACCTTCTGATACGCGGTCTGGTTGAAAAAATTGATAATCCCGGAGATCAGCGCAGTTTCCTCTATAAGCCGACTTTCGCACTGCTCGAGCACATGGGCGTGACGCGTATCGAGGACCTTCCCGGATACAGTCAGACTCAGTCGGCACTCGCAGAGTTTCTTGCAACGCATGCCGAGGAAACCAGATCTGATAAAGAAGGAGGAAGTGAGAGCGAGAGCGAAGAGGCAAGCGCCCTGCCGGAAACTGAGCCTGATGCTCCGGATACTACGAATGATTTGAGCGATATCTACGACCCATTGTCGGAAGTCACCGCAGATATCACTGAGGAAGATGAAGCGGTAGGAAATTTTGATGACCAGGCTTTACAAGATCACCGCGAGACGGACCAGATGGGAGTATAAAAATTCATGAATCGAACGCAGATACAACTTTGTATGTTGGTCATGACAGTGGGGTTCCTTACCGGACCTCGCATCTTAACTGCGCTTGAAAAAATAGTTCCTGCAAGCGGAATCTCGAACAATGCCCAAGCATCTGACATTGTTGCACTTGGTGGGCAACCTGTCTCCAAAGCAGAGCACCCGAGCGATGATCCGTATGAGCGCCTACAGCTCGATGCGCGCAGTGTCTACGTCTGGGATAGTCAGACCGGCAAGAAATTGTACGGCAAAAATGAATATGAAGTACTACCGCTCGCATCGGTCACGAAGATGATGATGGCGCTGGTTGCAGTCGAGCTTCTGCCTCCAAATACTGAGATCAGCATCGCTCCCGTCGACTTGCTCGAAGAAGGTGACACAGGACTCCTGGTTGGCGAAAAGTGGGCGCTTTCAGACCTCCTCAGATTCACTCTGGTTGCTTCGTCAAACGACGGCGCAAGTGCTATTGCAAGCGTTGCTGGGGCAGCACTCATGGGTGATGCATCTTCGACTGATCCATTTGCCAACAAGAGACTCTTCATCAAGCGTATGAATGAGAAAGCAGAATCTATAGGACTCCTCAATACCAAGTTCTCGAACGAAAGCGGGCTCGACATCGACAGTGTGACTGCAGGTGCGTACGGCTCGGCACGCGACATGGCTCGACTGTTCGAATACATTTCGCGCAAGCACCCCGAACTCTTCACTGCCACCACCTACTCAAAGATAGATGTGCGCTCGGATTCCAACGTCGTCCATCATGTCCCAAACACCAATGCGGGCGTTGAGGAGGTGACCGGGCTCATCGGCTCAAAGACCGGCTATACCGACCTCGCAGGCGGCAACCTGGTCGTGGTGGTCGATATCGGCGTGAGTCATCCTGTGGTGATCGCGGTACTTGGGTCTACTCGCGACGGCCGCTTCACTGATGTGAATAAGCTCATCGACGCGACGGTCGAGAAGATCACCGGCGGTTATGCGATGGCAACTTCAACGTCGGAGAGTGCTAGTATCAGTACCAAGTAAGGAGTACAATTTTTATATGATCACCGACGTCCTCAAGATACTCATCCCGTCAGCGGTGACTTTTCTCATCGGCATCCTTATCACACCCGCTGTCACCGGCTTTCTCTATAAACATAAGATGTGGAAGAAATCGAGCGTGAAGCTGGCGATGGACGGCAAGGCGGCTACTATTTCCTCAAAACTCCACAACGACGAGGAGCGCAAGACCCCGCGCATGGGCGGCATCGTGGTGTGGGGGAGCGTCGCCATCACCACGACGCTATTCTGGCTCATCGCGCACCTGTTTCCCACCGCGGATACCGGCAAACTCAATTTCTTTTCACGCAATCAGACCTGGCTACCGTTCTTCATCCTTCTTGCAGGCGCGATGTGCGGACTTATCGACGACTATCTTGTCTGCAATGATAAAGGTACATATAAAGGCGGGGGACTGTCGCTCAAGACCCGCATTCTCTTTGTCTCACTCCTCGGGGCACTCGGTGCATGGTGGTTTTACGGCAAGCTCGGCGTCGACTATATACATATTCCTTTCTGGGGGGACTTACATCTTGGGTTCTTGTTCATCCCAATGTTCATCATCTTTATCGTCGGTATCTACTCAGGCGGCATCATTGACGGTGTCGACGGACTCTCAGGTGGAGTGTTCGCTATCATCTATGCAGCCTATGCAATCATCGCATTCTCTCAAGGACAAATAGATCTCGCAGCATACTCAGCAGTCGTGGTCGGAGGACTCTTGGCATTTCTCTGGTTCAACATCCCTCCGGCGCGTTTCTTTAACTCAGAGACCGGGACCATGGCACTCACCACATCACTTGTCATCGTCGCATTTCTCACCAAGGCAGTAGTGCCGCTCCTCATCATAGGATTCCTGCTTGTGGCGACCAGTGCCTCAAGTATCGTCCAGATACTTTCAAAGAAGTACAGGGGAGGCAAGAAGGTATTCATCGTCGCCCCGCTCCACAATCACTTCCAGGCGCTCGGTTGGCCGTCATACAAAGTGACCATGCGCTACTGGGTCATCGGCATGATGTTCGCTGTGGTGGGCGTGATCGTCGCACTTATCGGGTAATTTAAACATGAAACCAAACTTTGCAGTCTCTAAAATCTTAAAAGGGCGTGCGATCATACTTACTGTTTTCATCATTATCTTGATACTACGTGGCGTGGATTTTTTTGGTCACAAATCTGATAGACCTACGTTCGGTATAATCAAAGATGGTTACTTTGCATCAAGCTCATGGAAGGTAAAAATACCGATGAACTGGCACCCAGGGGATGCGCCAAATAAAGAACAGTGGTATTTCGAATCCCCGGATGGAACAAAGGGGATTTATATCAGTTCATTTGACACAGGAACAACGAGTGAATTGGGGATGGTGCGGGTATTAGAAAATGCCCGAGATGTTCAGCAAAATTCATTTAAAGTTATGAAGGGATATAATTTTCAAACCTCATCTTCGAGTATTGAAAAAATGGCCATGAAGCAAATGTTCACACAAGATGATTATGATGCCGTGAACAAGTATCGCATAATCGAAAAAGTAATAGTTGCCCCTAATATAGAAATTCGTGTAAGTATTCATGATTACTGGTCAGAAACCGCATCCTCTTCGGATGTGTTGCTACTCCCGATATTGGGCTCATTTTCTACTCGATAGATATAGAAAACCAAGATGGGTCTCTTCGCATAAAAGTCAAAACCCCCAGATCGCTCTGGGGGTCATGTCACATGTCAGCCGACGTTACGCAATGTTGCGATCGTCGGGGCTGACATGCACGTTCATGCTGGCGGTAACGGTAACGTTCGGATTGAAGAAGAGCCCCTTGAGGAACTCGATCTTCCATTCGTCGTTCTCAGTGTAGTTTGATACAAGGCGCTGGATAGCGACCCCGATCAGGAAGGGGGTGATCCCTTCCGCCACACCGCCGTATTCGCCCTCACGTCCGACATGCTGAAGTATCTCTCCGGCGAGTCTTCTTGGGAAGATGCTGGTACCTGGTGAAAGGTACTGCATCGACACAAGAATGATCTCGTTCAGGGAGACTTCAGTTGACTGGGTGCTGTTCATGGCACTCCTCCTAAGGCTTACTTTCACGACACCATGTCGTGATTCTTTCGGCCATTCTTATGTTTGTTATTGTAGGAGAAATTATGGACTACCCAGCCATCTGTCGGTAAAGGATTTTTTGAACTCGCTGGTTCATACAATATCATATATTAAAAATCTGTCAAGATTGTAAGTCATGTGGGGACAGCAAAAGCCTAATTCTGGGCTATAATATAGACCATGCACAGTCGCGGTGGTGTCGACAGAGTTTTTTTGACTATCATAATCACG
>JAYTVK010000031.1:0-6999 GCA_043744595.1 Candidatus Lloydbacteria bacterium | reverse complement strand
ATAGCGATGGTGATGTAGCCGTACTCATCAACATAGATATGGTCGCATGACGGAAGTCCCGGGACGACCGGACATGCGAGCGTATAGCTGGTATGGAGTGCGAGCATGTCCTTCACCCAATTATAGAGAGAGAACGCACCACCGACGAGTGTGAGCATGAGGATGTATGGCAGCACCGCGCGGTCTTTGCGCCAATATGCCATGAGTAAAAGGAACGGCAAAGGATACATGAATACGCGTTGCATCCAGCAGAGTATGCAGGCTGCATATCCTGTTACTTCACCGTATACATAACTGCCGACCGTCGCACCAAACGCAATGATGAAGGCGATCGACACCGCATGTCGCCCCAAGAGTCCAGTCACTTGCGTATACAGCGGACGATACAGAAGACGCGAGAGAAGAAGAATAGCGACAAATATATTGCCGAGGAGCGTGGTCGTCACAAGTATGCGAGTAAATACTTCTGGATCCATAAATATGATCTATCGTACGCCGGATGAAGACTGCCCGGTCACTGCTCCTGTGGAGATCGAAGTAGAGATCGAACTTGATGCGCTTGTGGCGCTCTTTACCGCGGGAGTAGAGGTTCCGCTTCCTGCATCACATCCTACCTTTGCGGCAAGTGCTTCAAGTGTCTGCTCGCCGGTGAGTCGCGATCCATCAGGGAAGATCCAGGTCGGATAGCTTTGTACGCCTTTCTGCTGACAGATGGCGGTCTGACTATTGCCGTCAGGGTTCGAACACTCAACATACGGAAGCGCAGGAACCGCATCTCCGAATTCAGCTTTCTGCGCTTTGCAATGAGGACACCAGAATGCGCCGTAAAACACCGCACCTTTATCCTTGAGACACTGTGCAAGTGCAAGATGGTCACCGCTCGCAACAGCTCCGGATTGCGTCGTACCTGTAGGCGCTGCGGTCTGCCCGCTGATACCGTATAAAATTCCTCCAACGATGACAATTAGGACGAGTGCCCCTGCGATCATGGTTTTATCGTTCATTTCAGTAGAGTTATGTGCTGCTAATCGAGTATCTATAGATTATATATGAGTTTTTGTTGAGTTCAAACTAGGTACGATACATCATACGGTATATGCACATGAGCAGTTACTTTGAGGTAATCATTAGAAATGTCGTCTTATTGTGCATTTCCCTGTTTTGTTTTCATGGTATACTGCAAATTATATGACCGACAACAAGATTCTTTTGGTGGAAGACAGCGAGCCGCTACGCAAAGTACTAGCAGAGAAATTACGGGATGAGAAATTTGAAGTACTCGAAGCAGGCGGAGGCGAAGAAGGCCTGAAGATAGCCACCGACCAGAAACCCGATATCGTCATCACCGACATTGTCATGTTCCCTGTCGACGGCCTTGAGATGGCAAAGCAGATACGTGCAAGCGGCACCTGGGGAGCAGAAGTCAACATCATTGCCCTCACCAATCAGAATTCGACCGAAGAAGAATCTCGCCTCAAAGACCTTAATCTCAATGCATATCTTGTGAAAGCAGACACTGCACTTGATGACGTAGTAAAAATGGTCAAGGAGATCTTAAAATCCAAGAAAAAATAAGCTTACGCTACACAAATGGACCTTGATACCAAAAAAACTGTACTAGTAATAGAAGATGATATCGCACTCCGCAAAGTGCTGGTAGAAAAGATGAACGACGAAAAGTTCACCGTTCTTGAAGCTGCCGACGGTGAAGCGGGACTCGCATCTGCCTTGGCCAATCACCCGTCGATCATCCTCCTCGACATCTTCATGCCGCGCATGGACGGTATCACTATGCTTTCAAAACTCCGCAGTGCAGACGCTTGGGGCAAGCACGTGAGTGTCATCGTGCTCACCAACTCGACCGATGCACAGACCATCGCCACCGTCTCAGGATTCGGCGCCACTGACTTCTTGATCAAAAGCGAATGGTCACTCGAAGCACTTGTCGCACGCATCCGCGAGCGGCTTACCACCCAATAGCATGCACACTGAAGGTCCTGGGGCAGAAGATCCAATCATCCCGAAACCGACACCCGAGCAGGAATTGGAATACGAGCGACGTGCCAAGATACAACAATTTCTCGCACTCGATGCCGAAGCGTATGGAGAAGATTTTACACGTTGGATAGAAGTGCACGCGGATAATTTTGAAACGTTCTTTGAACATGCTTCACCGGAAACGCGGGCGGCATGGGCAAAAGCAGTTGAACAGGAAGATCGCTTGAAAATGTATTCGCTGGCGCAAGCATTCAGAGACTACGAAGAGGGTCAGCCTGGTGAGCCTGAGTCACTACACTAAGATCATGAAAGAAGAAAAAAGATACTGGCTGATGAAGTCAGAGCCCGATGAGGTATCGATCGACGACCTGAAGCGTCTAAAAAGACATCACTGGGACGGGGTGCGCGGATATCAAGCGCGCAATTTTATGCGTGACGATATGCAACAGGGTGACATGGTCATTTTCTATCACTCAAGCTGTGTACCACCCGGCCCGGTCGGTATCGCAAAGGTCGCGTCACTTCCCTACCCGGACCATACTCAATTTGACGAGCGGTCGAAATATTTTGACCCGAAGTCAAAGAAAGAGTCTCCGACCTGGATCATGGTCGACGTCTCATTTGTGAAAAAATTTAAAAAGCAGATCACCCGCGAGGAGCTCGCGAATGTTGTCGCACTGAAAGGAATGATGCTCTGGACCCACAATAGACTTTCGATCATCCCGCTTTCAAAAAAAGAATACGATACGATCGTGGGTATGGGCGAAAAATAGCTGACTCATATCCCTTAGAGTCAATTCAAAATAATCTATACTCATAGAAATAGGAGGCACCGGAGGTGCCAGAAAATAAGCAATAAAAAACGCCGACAAGTAAAATACTTATCGGTCGCTTTGGTTGTCCCAAGTAGGAACGGATGTCGATTAAGACGGAAAGAACAAGAGAACATATTCAATATACACCCTGGGTTTAATGAGGCAATACTGGTGAAATCATATATCTGTGGATAAGTCAAAAATGGCTTTTTGTAGAGCCATATAAAAGGTGCATAACCCCCTTTACATTTGACAGGACAAGCGTAGCATTGAATTAGGTTTTAGTATCAGTAACAATGTTCTACTACATGGGAGAAGTACGATGGACCACCTTATCTACCTACTTAAAGAAGGCGCTATCCCCGAACGCGAGTGGGATCGCATGCGCAGTTTGCTTTGGACACTGGTGCTCAGGGTCGAAACGTCTCACGAGAAGAGTCTGACTCGAGAGGTCGTCGCCAAGGGGCAACGGTTTCAGAAGTTCTTTGATGGCTTGAAGCAATCAGATGCAGAGATGCTCATCAAGTGGACAGCGAACCCGCACAACGAGACTGAGCGCATACGTGTCCTCGATGAAGTGAGAAAGGCCTGGATCGCCTTCGATCTGCATGTCGACGACTACTCGCACGTACGTTCTGATGAAGTCCAGATGACGGCTTCGATCTTCGATGGCGCCACACTGGCACAGCGCTCATGAAGCACATGGCACACCGCCCCCTCGCAGGGCGGTGTTTCTTATACCGTATTTACAGGAAGAGCATGAAAAAGATGGCGAGAAGCAGTGTGAGCGCGAGATAGAAATCTCTGCGGTAACGCAGCGCTTCTTCTTCATACAACTGCGAGGTATCACTGCGCAGTCCATTCTTGCCTCCGTAGCGTGCGCCTTCTTCGAGGACCCTGCGCTTGAGGAGGAGTGTATCTATCTTGTGTGTAAGCAGAGAAAGTCTGTCATGATGAGCGCCTTCTTTGATATGAAGTACGGGCTCAAGTGATCTGCGTTCTTCTTCCAGTCTTTCGACCTTATGCTCGATACTCATCATCTGGAACACCGGCTTTCCCCAAACGTGATGATACTGCTTTCGATAGAGCCACCAGAGCGGAAAAAGTACGAGTATATAAAGGAGTACACTCCCGAAGCGTTCATTGTTCACAAATGGATCAAGTATCCCGGGGCGTATCATGATGCTGTGCACTCCCCCGCCTTCAAGTAAAGTGAAGAGTGAGAGAAACAACTTTGATTTGAATATCCATACCTTTGCGATGCCAAAAGTGAGAATGAATGCGGAGACGGCAATAAGTATCCAACCGCTGACCCTATCGATGTGCTCTTTATTCTTGGTCAGCCAATTCAGACCATTCATGCCGAGAGTTGCGATAGTGAGAAGCACGAGAAGCGGGAGCACTCTTCCTGCTGCATGTGCAAAAAATAGCGCTCCCCCGTACGCAGGGTCGCCGGAGACGGCGGCGTTCATCATGAGGAGTGGCACTGCCGGCGAAGGGAATCCGACACCGATATTTCCCATGAAGACTCCCAGATAGAACATTTTCGACATGTCGGCTTTTCCGCGCATGAATTTCGGACCCATGCCGATATAGGAAGGCATGCGCAGACGAACGAGTCCAAGTTCACCGAGCGCGAGCACATACGCAAATATGCCGCCAAAGAGATACAGCCAATCAAGTATAAGCGATACCGGGTAAGGCAAGAATGAGGATCCGATCTGACCTGCATATGCAATGAGTACGCCATAGAGCGTCAGCACCGTGATGACTCCGAGACTGAAGGTGAGGATCATTCCAAGCGATCGCAATACTCCCCTCCCAAGCGCAAGCGGTATGACCACAAAAAGCAGCGGAAAGGTGCACGGCAATATGAGCGCCATGACACCGCTCGCAAATGAGAACAGGAACCAGCCCGCAGCTCCTTCCTCACCTACTCCACCAAGCGCAGCAGTGAAGAATATACCGAGGAAAAGGCACGCGATCACCACAAAGGCTATCAGCGCAAGAAACATGGTCATCGTATTTGCTCCGCGCACATATGTTTTCATAGAGAGATGTACAAAATTATTTCGGCGAACGAGGGACGGGATCAAAGGGTCTTCCCTTTCATGGGTCCAAATGAAGACGAAACAAGAGTTACTACGATTAATTTGAAAGTGCGGTGAGCTTTGCTTCAAGCTCTTTTTTGTCGAACCCACCCGACGCGAACAGTTCGTTATTGATGATGATACCAGGGGAAGCGAAAATGTGATACTGCATAGCGGCACTTTGTCCCAGAGGTGTGAGGATGCTTATCTCTTTCATTCCAACATTCGGCCATTTTTTACCTTCCGCTTCCCAATACGAAAGGAACGCATCACAATGCGTACAGTTGGGGGACGTCAGTACTTCAAGTGTGACCGGTTGCATCACTCTATTATAGTGCAAAGTCAGATAAATGTGATCCCCATAGTGACTGCTTCGGCTAGTTCTTTGCGAACACGGCAGCGCGCAAAGCTTCAAGTCCTTCTTTGTTCATCGCAGAGAATGGGATGAACGGGATATCACCAAGCGTCTCTTTGTAGTAGCGCATGGTCTTTGAACGCTCGGCTTGTGTCAGCTTGTCTATCTTATTGAGGAGCACAAGCATCGGGTGTCCTTCCCCCTTCACCACCTCAAGGAGATCAGCGTCGTAGTCGGTCAGTTCATGACGCGAGTCAACAATGAGTACCACGAGGCGCGGGCGTGCTTCCCCTCCGGAGAGATACCACAAGATGTGCATGCGCAAGCGCTCGGCATCCTTCGCCGGCATACGTGCATAACCGTAGCCCGGAAGGTCGACGATATACATATTGTCGTTGACGGTGAAGAAGTTGATTTCCTGAGTCTTGCCGGGAGTGATGGAGGTACGCGCAAGGCCAGCCACTCCAAGAAGCGCGTTGATGGTCGAGGATTTGCCGACATTCGAGCGTCCGACAAATGCGATCTGCGGGAACGGGGTAGCGAGAATAGAGTCACTGCCGTTTATTCCGCGCGCAAATTTCGCATGGTACGGACCGCCTTCCCTGCTTTTTTCGCGGAAGTCATTTTTCTTGTCGTTTGTTTTATTTTTCTTGGTTACAGACATATGCGCATCATAATATGTGTCGGAATAAAAAGATATAAAAGATGATGGCTGCGCACAGAAGGCGCAGCCATGTATTTCGTGAACGTTCTCGCTCACAGATCCTCGAGTGTTCGGGGCTTCTCGCGTGGCGCATGCTCGGAGCAGACCTGTCCGGTGCCGCCGCCGACATAGGCCATGCCGCCCTGCTCCCGACGTGGATCTTGGTAGTGCAGGCTCTGGGGGAAACCGAGGAGCTTGAGGCAGACGCAGCAGTATTCCTCAGTGCCACGGCGACGCTCATCAAAAAGGGCTTCTCGTGCTGCACGGTCATGTGGGGCGCGGTCGGATCGGCCAGAGCTACCAGCTGGATGCATGCTCGTTCTCCTTTACGGTTTACAGATTGAACATTGTTAGGCCGTTTTATATTCTACAAATAAAAGATGATTTGTCAAATCCTCGCCCAAACACAATGCTTCCCTTCTGGTTCGTATTTGTCGGCAAAAACTCGCGTGTTATACTTGTTGTACTTTTCGCACGGAAGCGAGCAAGATTTAATTGAAATAATTTTTATCACATGAAGCACGGAGAGCATAACGAAGAAGTCATCATTGCAGACAAGGTCGAAGTCATAGCGACACAGCCGATGAGGGCCAAGAAAGACAATCTCTCTATTCCCCTGGCAATTGTTTTCTCGGGAGTACTCATTGCAGGTGCCATCCTCTTCACCGAGAGTGGTCCGGCGAAAGTCGCGCAGGTCGCGCAGGCACCCGTACGCAATCAGGTCGGTGCCGATACTCAAGAGGCAACACCAGACCAGCTTGCAGTGAAGCCGGACGACCACGTGCTCGGCAACCCGGACGCAGATGTGCTCATCGTCGAATACACCGACGCACAGTGTCCATTCTGTCAGCGCTTCCATATGACCATGCAGCAAGTGATGAACAATTACGGCAAGACCGGACAGGTCGCGTGGGTATATCGCCACTTCCCGCTTGATAGTATTCATCCGTATGCACGCAAAGGCGGCGAGGCACTCGAATGCGCATATGACCAAGGTGGAAACACCGCATTCTGGAAAATGGAAGACAAAATGTTCGC
>JAYTVK010000030.1:0-7071 GCA_043744595.1 Candidatus Lloydbacteria bacterium | reverse complement strand
ACGCCCCTATAGCTCAGCTGGTAGAGCAGTAGCCTTTTAAGCTAACGGTCGCAGGTTCGAGCCCTGCTGGGGGCACTATAAATAATAAGACCTTAATGTATACACATTAAGGTCTTATTATTTTGCCCCCAGCAGGGCTCGAAAGACGGAGCGGATACCGAACTAGCAAGCGAGGTCGCGAGTCGGGGTCGAGAAAATTTCTGAGCGACGGCGAAGAAATTATTCGTGACCTAGCCCTTCTCCTATCGCAAGGAAATGGGAAACGGGTACTGACCATGTAATGGTCGAGATCCCTGACTGACCTGAGTCAATTTCGGAAGGACAAAAGACTTTTTTGATGACGAGTCATCGAGTTTGAAAACTATCCGCGACATGTAGCCGAGAGCTCTACCGGGAGAGGATCGAACCCTTTTGTGCTGTGCAAAAGTTTGTATTTTTGGGATAATTTTAGCATGACAAAAAAGATCAAATGGGTATTGCTGCTAATCGCTGTAATTATTGCTTTTGTCACCTGGTTGGCTGCGGGATTTTTTTCTTCACCACAAGGTCTCACCTTATCTTGCACTTGGAATCCGTTTGGTAATTTAGTTTCTGTCGCAAACGCCACACCACCCTTGCCACCAAACGCAATGAGGAGTAGTTTGTGTTTTTCTCGACCACCCGCACTAAATAAATCCATAACGTTGACTTATAAGTTTGCACCAGTTTTTGCGGGAAATTCTTACAATACTACTCACGATACAGTTAAGTTTGTAATTCCGGAGTCGTTCATCTTAGAAAAAGGATCGTTATCTACTGATGTCAGTGTAAATTACACAAGCGAAAACGAGCAATCAGTTTCCATTGTGGTTCGACCGACCCGTGTTGGGTATTACCGTGTTTCAGCTAGATTAAGTAATGCTTACGGTGGGGTTGAATACGTAGAGGTCGATAATGACTACGGCAAAATAGGTAGCATGCCTCCGAATAAATGGTACGATGGTGCAAAAATTATTAATGTACCACCAGTGTACCCCGCGTGGACAAGCTATATCGAGGACGACAAGGGGCGCGGTACAAAAGTAACCAAGATAGAGGAAGAATTTCAACCACTCAGTCATCTTGAGTCTTCTGAAACAATAGAAATGGGCAAAGAGTTTGAAGTATACTTTTCTGTTCCGCTGCCTCGATTTGCCACAAATACGGCTAATGTGAGTATGGCAATCGAGTTTCCACCATCCGGGTTTAAAGTCCTTACATATGAGGCCCCACCTGCCGGGCGAGTTGAGCTGTCCCCAAAAGATCTTCCAAGCAGAATTTCTTGGGACTCATTTGGCGCAACCTCAACTATCAACGGGCAAATAACACTTAAGGTGAAATTTCAGGTTATTGACTATGGTTTTGGAAATATCACCGGTATATATTCGGAGCAAGTTTCAAATAGAGAAAATGGAGTTCGAACGGGACGCTTTGGAGAAGGAGACAAGCAAGTGATCTTTCTCTATCTCGATAAATTTGGAAAATCTTTTGTAAAAAAGAATCCGGAGAGTGCATGCCAAGAAAAACAGCTGCATTATGGTCATGGCATTGAAGCATGCTAAGTACTACTGAATGGGACTTCGGCTCGCTTTTCATAAATCACGGAAACCAATTTTAACAAATCCTCGCGATTAGTAAGGATTTTTAACATATGCAGTTCAAACATCGTCCAGTAATGCGGACAAAAAAGGAGCGTCCCGCAGCGCTCTTTGCGTTTTTGTCAGGCAGAGCTCTTGATACCCCCTCTCGACCCCCTGTAGCGATACGAGGGGTCATTTCTTTTGACATAGTATTTCGAGTGACAACATGCTCAACTGGGCTCAAAAGTATGAAAACTTCAGGATAATGCTATCATAATCGAATGAATCCTCTTAATACTCGTCGTAGGATATTCTCTTTCCTTTTTATTCTGCTTGTGGGGTTTCTTTTGGGTATAAGCATCCCCAAAACGACCCACGTAAACCTCACTCAGGAAACATCTATTGTCGCATCAACCACTGCCCCCTCCGGCTCTCCAGCAAATAGTCTGAGTGGAATTAGCATTTTCGTATCAGGGATCGGGGATAAGACTGCTGCTGCGTTCATCACCAAAGATCTCGTTGAGATAGTATCGGAAGGAGGGTTGCCCGTCGAAACAAGTATACACAGCAGTGTCTCTGTCGTGGACCTGAATACTGATGGCATACCCGAGTACATCGTAAACAATATCTTTATCGGGAGCGACTTTTCAGGTGGCGCAACAGGAAACGAGGCCATCTATGTTTATGGTAAGATCGATCAAAATTGGAAAAGGATCGGCACGATAGCTGGAAGCTTTAGTATCGAAAAAGTCGTGAAAAATAAGACTAGTGCCGAATTCCCCGCCATTACATCCGTGTGGTCTCTTGGTGGAAATGAAATTGTTAATTATCACTATCAATGGGATAAGGACAAGAAAGAATATATCCTTGCCTCGCAAGAAAAAACATATACATCAACAAAAGGCTGAATTATGTCTCTCGGACCAAAAGAGTCCCCCCCCTACAACCCCCATAAATTCAGCCCCACCTGAGCATCTAACTTACGCTCCAGCGGCTCTGCATAGGTCGTAAGCACTACCTCACAGGTAGCACCGACCACCAGGCTCTTCACATGCCCACCAAACGCATTAAATACCTCATCCGCTATTGATGTGTGCATGTGGATGACGGGTTTTCCCTCAAAAAATGAGATATTACCGACTCCCCCGGTGATCTCAAACTCTCCCGAGAACTCTTTCCAGTGGTATTCCTTCTTCTCAAGTGAGTAAAAACCGAGCATTGTCTTGGTTGTCGCCCCTATGGCAGTAAATGATCCGGCAACAATATGGTTGCTTATACAAAACTCAATCAATCCTGCAACAAGTTCTTCTCCGGTACTCAATTTCAACAAGTACCCGTTCTCAGTTTTGCGTGTGCGCATGTGGATAAATATGAATAAAAACCCCTATAAATATCAGTTTTGTGGCGTTATCCCCTTGTTTTTCAGCTCCATTAACACTTTTTCCACAGTTTCTTCAAATTTACCGTTTGCATTCAGGATCTTCAGGTCAAAATCGTCTTGGTGGAGCATTTCTTCTTCGGCAACACGTAGACGAGCAAGGATCTTCTCCTCTGCTTCCTTGATGGGCCGAGCGCGAAGCCTGACTCCAAGATCAGTCATTTTGTCAGGATAAAGAAAAATAAGTAGTGAATCAGGGTCACGCTGCTTGACCACCTTAGCACCCTCAACATCAAGATCGCCGAGCACGAGCGGGTGTTTCTCTAGGAGGTCATGGACCTGCTTTTGTGAGCTCGCATAGTACCCTGTTGGTCGCTTTACTGATTCATAGAACTCACCCCTTGCTTCCATCGCAAGAAATTCTTCTTCACTGACGAAGAAGTAGCCTGTCCCGTTCTTTTCTCCCATTTCAGTGCGCGGCTCTCGTGTGGTGAAGGAAACCACAAGGCCCGAATCAGGGAAGAAGCGTTCTCGAAGTGCTGAAATGACGGTTGTTTTTCCTACGCATGTCGGGCCGATAAATAGTACGAGTTGTCCTTTTTTCATATTCGTGTTGTATTAATATATTAGCACTAGTTATCCACAGTATGTCCTTGAAGTATCTAAAGGACATAGTATACTCATATCAGTCGATTCTCAGTTAGTCTACTTTTTTATCAAAGACTACTGAGTAATCAGTAGTTCTTTGCACAATATAATAAAAGTTTTCCTCCAAGCAAAACCGGGACCTCCAGCCCGGTTTTGTGCATTCCGGATAAATAATTGTAGCCATTTTTTAATCTAAGAGACATTGGTTTGTCTGACTTTTAAAGATTGAGGAGAAATAGCTCCATACTATGTTCCATATTTACCTCTCCTCTGTGTCCTTTATGATAGATCTCCTTCAGTTCATTCAGTCGTACTGCTAATTCCTGTTTGAGATATTTTTTTGCGTACTGGTGATAGTTCCTGTAGGTGAAGTCCTTCATCCCTGCCTGGTGCGCATCATTTGGCGAAAGCTCACCCGCTATCCACATACTCTTGAATGCCCAGAATACCGTGCCGTGAATTTCTTCGATGAAGACTCCCCTCTTTCTGCTCTTTTCGTACTCCACCCAGGCCACTTTTTTATTCCGTGCTCCTATCGCATCCGCGATAGCAAAGCTATTTTCTCTTTTTTCTATTTTCTTGGCAATTTTGTACTCTTTGATCTCTCCAAGACGTGCAAAAAAGGCAGTAAGATCCTTGCTGGGATCTTTTTCTCTTATAAATACCTTGTGGTCTGTCTCCTTAAGGATGGTCCGGTAGAACTGCTCTCCATCCGAATGTTCCAAAATACCATCAAAATAAAGGATATTTTCACCTCCAAACAGGCTTTCGGCCGAAAACCCCTCTATCGCCTGCGCAAGATCAAAAAGAACATCATCAAAATAGAGGGTATTTCCTCCTGTCGGCTCATTTCTTGCTTGCTCGAAGGCTGCCCTTGCTTCTTTGCGTGCTTTTTCTGTGTCATCTCCAAGATAGATGCGGATCATGAGTAAATAGTAGCACTCTTCCGTAAAATTGCATGAGATGACAGACATGGTGCACAAAAAAGCAGGCAGCATCTGCCCGCTTTGGATATCCCTTCACATGCTTGATTGAGAAGGGTCGACTACTTCTTCTTCGCTGCTGATGGAGGGCGGCAATCGTCGGCATAGCCCTCTGTGACCTTCATGGAGTCCACATGGACGGTATAGGTGCCATTCTGGTCTTTTCCTCTCGAGTCAGCGACATAGGAACACTCAGTCTGCGCATACCCTAGAGGGTAGCGCGGAAAGTCGGGGTAGTTCGGAACAAATACCCGAATGACAGGACCCGCACAGCCGGAGAGGGCAAATACGAGTGTAAACGAAGTGAGCATGGTGCGCATGACATCTCCTGATCAAAGATATGTGCAGGAAGGCTGCACCCGATATTTCTGTATAGATAATGCAGAAAATTTTGACAAAAGTCAATATTACCTGCGTAGTTATCTATTAACGCTATTCAGAAATAGGGTAAGGATTATTTTAAGCTTCCCCAGCGTTTCCCTTGTGCCATGTCGATAAGGAGCGGAATATGTTCACCGCGAGTTCCCTTCCCTACACCGGTCATCTCTTCTTCGATCACTTTTTTCATTTTTGTGAGCACCTCCTCATTGTCAGTCACCTCAAAGATAAGCTCATCATGGACCTGCAGTAAGAGTTCAACATCGGTATCGAGTTTTGCTTTCTTTATTGCCTGGTCTACTCGTATCATCGCTATCTTCACCAGGTCAGCTGCGGTGCCCTGGAGCGGTGCATTCATTGCCATACGCTCTGCCATGGCTTTTACGAAAGGGATCTTCGAGCGCATATTTGGGAACAGCCTACGTCTTCCGAACATTGTTTCAGTGTATCCGAGCTTCGCGGCTTCATTCTTCACGTTTTCAAAATACGCACCGATACTTGGAAAGGTCACGAAGTACTGATCATAAAATTCCTGAGCTTCTTCCCTGGTCGAACCGAGATTGGTCTTGAGGGCACTCACTCCCATGCCGTAAATGATACCGAAGTTGATGACCTTCGCGCGTCGGCGCATTTCTTTCGTCACCTCTTCAGGCGCCACCTTGAACACACGCGATGCGACCGAGGTATGAATGTCTTCTCCTTTTTGAAATATTTCCACCAATCCCTCATCGCTCGAGAGCATTGCAAGTACCCGCATTTCTATCTGAGAATAATCGAATGAGACAAGGAGTTTTCCTTTTGGAGCGATGAATGCGTCTCTGATCACTTCACCAAGACCGTCACGGACCGGGATATTCTGCAATCCGGGATTAGTCGAAGAGAAACGACCGGTCACTGAGCCATCTTGATGAAATGTCGTATGCACACGTTTTTCTTTGTCGACCATCAGCGGAATATTGTCGATATACGTCGAAAGTAATTTTTGGTACTCGCGGTATACCAAAATAGCATCGATGATCGGATGTGCGTCACGCAGTTTCTCGAGCTCAGACTCACGAGTTGAGCGTGCGCCTCCTTCGGTCTTCTTGAGCCCTTTTGCAGTGAGTCCCATCTTGTCGAACAAAATAACACCCATTTGTTTTGGGGAATTGATATTGAATGTTTCACCCGCATGTTCGTATATTTCCGCTTCTGCTTTGGTGAGTTTTTTATGATAGTCGAGTGAAAGCTTCTTCAGATAATCGACATCAACAAGCACTCCCTTTGTTTGGGCGCGCTCGATGATATCGATCAGCGGGAGCTCGATATCCTCATATACCTTTGCTAATCCTTGCTTTTTCAGCTCTGCTTCTATCTTCTCGCCGGCTTTTTTGATATTGCGTTCATCGGTATACTCGATAACGTCTTCAATGCTTGGGGTGGTCTTGTCGGAATTGAGAACCCATAATCCTATCTCTGCCTTGCGCAGCTCGCGCGGATCATGATCGGTAGGGAGTATTTCTTCCTGCTTCTTTTTTTCTGCTATCTCAGCTTTTTCCTCTGCGGTACCGAAGATCGTACGCATTCTTCCGGCCAGCGATTTGAACTCGAGCGTGGTGAACAGCTCTATTGCGGCATCAGGAGTGAAACTTTCCTTCCATGTCTTTTCCGGTAATTTGTAGGCAATAGGAGCATCGGGGCGGATCGTCGCGAGCATTTTCGAGAACAGTGCTTCTTCTTCTCCCGCGATCAAGAGTTCGACGATGCGTGGCTTTATCCCCGCATCGATCACCGCTTGCTTACTCTTCTTGAGTGCTTTATAGATTCCTTCGATGGTGCCGAATTTCTGTATCAGTTCACCTCCGGTCTTCTCACCTATTCCGGCAATGCCGATAATGTTGTCAGACGGGTCACCACGTAAACCCTTATAGTCTGGAAGCTGCTTTGGAGAGAACCCAAATCGCTCATGAACTTTCTCCTCGTCATAAATTATCGTATCATTGATACCTTTTTTAAGGGTATACACGCGCACGTGTTTTTTCTCGACAAGTTGTAGTGTATCCATGTCTCCTGATACGATCATGATCTCAACCTCTTTGTTGTTCTT
>JAYTVK010000029.1:0-27236 GCA_043744595.1 Candidatus Lloydbacteria bacterium | reverse complement strand
TTCCAGTATATTACCCTTCAAACGACTACTTCTCACATATAATATGAAAAGTTAAATGCATTCCTGAGGAGAACGTCAGCACGCACGCACAGGGCGGCAACCAATGGATCCTCGGAGTAGCATCATGGAAGCCTGTGGGGCCTTAGTAGTTTGAAGGGTGATACACTCGAACTATCGATGAGCAATTCTCTGATGTGCTTAATATAGCACATTTATTTTATATTGTCAATAGCTTCTCAGGAGACGACAATGAAAACGCCATCTTCTTTGAAGATGCTCATTCACGTGGCATACTTGAGAAAGAAACAGTTGCTTCGCAGGAAGTACTTATTTCTTTTGCTGATACGAGCATAGCATATTCATCTCTTATGTCAAGTAATCCAGAAAACAAGCCAGATTCTGCCACAGGCGACGGTCTTTTTCTTGACCAAAAATTACGTCCGGCGGCATGGGGTGAATACGTCGGGCAGGAACATATCAAGCAGAATCTCCACATCCTGCTTGGGGCAGCGGAAGAAAGAAAACATCCTCCTGAGCACTTACTTTTTTATGGACCCCCGGGACTTGGGAAGACCACACTTGCTCATCTTATTGCAAAAGAGATGAGGGCGCAGCTGAAGAGTACATCAGGCCCGGCCATTGAGAAGGTTGGGGATCTTGCATCAATACTGACAAATCTTTCTTCCGGCGACATTCTTTTCATCGACGAGATCCACCGCCTGAACAAGATGGTTGAAGAAGTGCTCTACCCTGCCATGGAGTCAGGTGTGCTTGATATCATTATCGGCAAAGGACCGTCAGCGCGTACTATCCAACTCGAACTTCCGCCGTTCACACTCATTGCAGCGACCACCCGCATTGCGCTCCTCTCATCGCCCTTACGTTCGCGCTTCTCCGGCGGAGTGTTCCGTCTTGAATTCTATAGTGAAAAAGAGATCGAGGAGATCGTCACCCGTTCGTCAAGAATTCTTGGAGTTGAGCTGACTCCCGGAGGCGCGCAGGAAATAGCAAAGCGCAGCAGATTCACCCCGCGTACGGCAAATTATTTCCTCAAACGTGCGCGTGACTTTGCACAAATGGAAAAGACTGAGCTCAACGAAGACGCGGTGAAGGAAGCTCTGCGACTCCTCGAGGTTGATGAGATAGGACTGACTCAGCCAGACAGACACCTTCTCTCGGTCATGATAGAAAAATTCGGCGGTGGTCCGGTCGGACTTGCCACGATGTCGGCGGCAACAAGTGAGGAGCAGGCGACCATCGAAGAGGTGTATGAACCGTATCTCTTAAAACTTGGACTACTTGAGAGGACGCCGCGCGGAAGACTTGCAACAAAGAAAGCCTATGAACATCTCGGGTTTGATGTCCCAAAAGATAGTCAGGAGAAACTTTTATAATCTATATAATCAACCTCATATGAGCGGACATAGTAAATGGGCGCAGATCAAACGCCAAAAAGGAGCGGAGGATGCAAAGAAATCTAAGCTATTTGGAAAGCTAGGTAGTCTCATTGCTACTGAATCACGTCGTGTCAGTGGTGACGCGAATGCTCCGGGCATGAGAGTGCTTATCGAGAAGGCAAAAAAAGAAAACATGCCGAAGGATACAATCGAACGTGCGATCAAAAAAGGCACGAGTTCGGAGGCTGAAACCATGGAGTCTCTCACATATGAGGGATACGGGCCGGGAGGGTGCGCACTCATCATCGAAGCCTTCACCGGCAACCGCAATAAAGCTGCTCAGGAGATCAAATTCATTCTTTCAAAACATGCCGGCTCTCTTGCAGCACAAGGAGCAGCCGCATGGGCATTCACCAAGACCGAAGAAGGATGGGAGCCGAACAGTCCTCTGCCACTTGGCGAAGAAGATGGCCAAGAGCTCGCACTCCTCATCGAAGAGCTTGAGGGAAATGATGAGGTGCAGGATGTATACACTAATGCAGACTGATCATGCGTGTACTTGCGATTGACCCGGGGTTCGGACGATGTGGTGTCGCAGTGCTTGAAGGTGAAGGCGGGGATGCAACACTACTCTTCTCCGATTGCATCGAGACCGAGCCGAATAGCGACTTCTCTCTTCGCCTGCTTGAAGTCGGAAAAACCGTTACGTCTCTTATCGACACCCATGACCCTGATACCATTGCAATAGAGGAACTCTATTTCAGCTCGAATCAGAAGACGGTGTTCCACGTCGCGGAAGTGCGCGGCATGCTCATGTATCTCGCCGTCTCTCGCAACATAACACTTGTCGAATACAACCCGCTTACAGTGAAAGTAGCACTAACCGGATATGGGCGGGCAACGAAAGACCAGGTAACGAAGATGGTCGAGACCGTACTCAAACTCGAGGCGAAAAAACGCAAGGATGATGAATATGATGCTATTGCGCTCGGAATTACCGCTATTGCGCACTCGCGCCGGGCGGCTCAGTAGAGCCACAAGATGAGTTATCCACAAGATTTTTTTTATTCCTTGCACAGCCGGGGTAAAACATGATACACAGTGATGAATATCCTGCTCACATAAATCAAGGATATGGTCGCATTAGTATTTATGTTAACTAAACGTGTTTCATCATGACTGACGATTTTGTAGTAGGAGGAATATTGCCGGTTGACGACGCAACGCCAGATGACGCCGAGTTTGATCCTGATGCTGTTGAAAGCGATGTATTTCTTGATGACCCAAAAGATGAGGTTCTTCTTGGTGACGAACTTGCGGATGTCCCAGGAGTAGATGACGATGAGTTATTGGAGGAGGACGTTTAAACAATTCTCCTTACTATTCTCCCTGTAACAAAACAACCCACTGTGCATAGTGGGTTGTTTTATTGTTTGTTGCTATTTGAGTGAGATCTCAACAAAACGATGCTTGCCTATTTTGAGCACTATCGTATCACTAAGAGCAAAGAAAGGGTCTTCGATCTTTGTCTCGCCGTCTTGGCGAATTGCTCCCTCTTCCACAAGTCTGCGGAATTCACTTTTTGATGCGACGATCTCTCCCTGAACCAGGATGTCGGAGAGTAGTTCCCCTTTTGTTCCGGAAAGCTTAGTGATGTCCGCAGGGATCTCCTTGTTCTGAAATGTATCAACAAACGACTGGCGGGCTGCTTGCGCTGCCTCACGTCCGTGATAGATATCGACTATCTGTTCCGCGATATTCATTTTTATCTCTTTTGGATGGGCTTTGCCTGTCTCAAGAGACTTCATAATATTTTTTACCTCACTCATCGGTGTGAACGTACACAGTTCCAGATATGAACCGAGTGCGGCGTCCGAGGTACTCATCACTTTTCCGAACATGTCAGCAGGTTTATCAGTGATACCAATATAATTATCGAGTGATTTTGACATCTTCTCTTTGCCATCAAGTCCGACGAGCAACTCAAACGAGAGAATTGACTGCGGGTCTTTTTTGCTCATTTCCATGACCCTGCGCCCCATCAAGAGATTGAATGTTTGGTCAGTGCCGCCGACCTCGAGATCACATGAACCATAGATATCGTGAAGGATATTTGAGTCGATACCCTGCATCACCGGATACATCATTTCATGCATAAACAGCGGCTCACCGCTATTTATCCTGTCTTGAAACATATCACGCTCGATAAGCTGCGCCAGTGTGATATTTCTCAGCACCGAAAGAATGGTAGCGAATGTCACACCGCGCGCAGGCTGATGCAGTACTTGTGTCTGCATGCGGGTCTTGTCGAAAATGAGCGCCTTGCCGACAAATGAGTTTCCATCGAACTCGACAGCGCGTTCTTCTCCTGTCGTATCACTTATATTCCATGTCACTTTGGTCTTTTCGTCGACAAAGATATCAGTCACTCCATAGAACCAGTCAGAATTCCTCATCCAGCTGAATGTCGGCGTATGGAGAATATTCCCTGCCGTATCCGTTTCTATACTGAGTATCTTTCCCACCTGGGCAAGATAGGTTTTCATATTTTCTTCGATTGTCTTCTGTTCAATTTCAGGGCGAACCTTGCTTTTGCCGGTCGGGTCACCGATAAGCGTGGTGAAATCACCGATCAAAAAAATTATTTTGCAGCCGAGGTCCTGCATTTGCCGCAGCTTGCGGAGCACCACTGCATGTCCGAGATGAATATCCGGCCTTGTGGGATCCATTCCAAACTTTACAACAATATCCTTGGGGTACTCTCCAAGTGCTTTCTTTATGAGTTTTGTGCGAAAGGAATCATTCGGGTCAACGAATGTACCCACAGCACGACTCAGAATGTCGTCGACAACTCGCTCTGCCTCATCTTTACTCATCTTTTTCGTCATAAAATCCATGCTAACATATCGTCATTCCTTTGTCTTTTCTGAGAAATTATGTGATAAAATACCCCTATTAAACTATGTCTGCCACTCAAAAAAAACGACGCAAGCATCGAGTCCTGTATGCACTGCAGATACTGACGATACTCATCCTTATTGTCGGTATTTTCTCTGTTAGCGCCTTCCTTATTTGGGCCTCAACCATTGAGATCCCTGACTTTAGTCTATTTGAGTCACGTAAAGTTTCTCAATCGACCAAGATCTATGACCGGACGGGAACTATTCTCCTGTACGATGTTCACAAAGATGTGCGCCGTACTATTGTTCCGTTCGAGTCGATCAGCCCCTATGTAAAAAATGCCTCTGTCGCGATCGAAGATGATCAGTTCTATCAGCATCATGGGATAGAGCCGAAAGCTATTTTACGGGCTATTCTGGTCAATCTTCATCTGCGTGCGGGCTATGCCGGGCAGGGCGGTTCGACGATCACCCAGCAGGTCATAAAGAATGCCCTCCTTTCCCAGGAGCGCACCATTACAAGAAAAGTAAAAGAGTGGATACTCGCGATAAAGATCGAGCGCATCATGACAAAAGAGCAGATACTTACGCTCTATCTCAATGAGGCACCCTATGGTGGAAATATGTACGGAGTCGAAGAAGCCAGTGTGTCATATTTTGGAAAACATTCGAGTGACGTCGACTTAGCAGAAGCGGCCTACCTCGCAGCGCTTCCGCAAGCTCCCACGCTCTACTCGCCGTATGGGAACAATATGGAGAAACTTTCTGCACGCAAAAATCTGGTACTTAAAAAAATGCTTTCGCTCTCAATGATAACCCAAGCAGAATATGCTTCCTCTACTGCGGAGAAAGTGAAGTTCATACCGCAGCAGGTGGGTGGCATCCGTGCTCCGCATTTCGTCATGTATCTCAAAGAACAGCTTGCTGAAACATACGGTGAAGACACGCTTGATGAAGGAGGTCTAAAGGTACTATCGACCATCGATATGGGTCTACAGCAAAAAGCAGAGGCGGTGGTCAAGCAATATGCAGCGTCGAATGAGAAATCATACAATGCAAAGAATGCATCACTGGTCGCTATCGACCCGAAGACCGGTCAGATCCTTGCAATGGTCGGCTCACGTGACTACTTCGATATGGAGCACGACGGAAACTTCAATATTGCGCTCGCAAAAAGGCAGCCGGGTTCGTCTTTCAAACCGTTCGTGTACGCTGCCGCATTTGAAAAGGGATATACCCCTGATACAAAATTATTCGATGTTCCAACACAATTCTCTACTCGTTGCGATGTCGACGGAAATCCGCTCCCGGGATCGACCGCATCGATGTGCTATATGCCGGAGAATTATGATCATGTCTACCGCGGACCAATGACGCTTCGCGATGCACTTGCCCAATCAGTAAATGTGCCTGCAGTGAAACTCTTGTACCTTGTCGGGCTTGATAGTGCTATCGATATGGCGCAGCGCCTCGGAATAACGACCCTTGTAGATAAATCCCGTTATGGACTCACGCTCGTCTTAGGAGGCGGCGAGGTGTCTCTGCTTGAGATGACCAGCGCATATGGAGTATTCGCTCACGACGGAATGCGCGACCCATATACAGGAATACTCAAGATCGAAGACACTCAGGGACAGACGGTGGCCGAATACACTCCTCATGAGACACAAGTTATTGATCCTGAAATAGCACGAAAAATAAGTGATGTACTTTCCGATAACGTAGCGCGCGCTCCAGCATTTGGTGAGAATTCTTTCCTTAAAGTCGACAACCGCGAGGTTGCAGTGAAGACCGGAACCACCAATGACTACCGTGATGCTTGGATCGTCGGATACACTCCCTCCATGGTCGTCGGTATGTGGGCGGGAAACAACGACAATACACCTATGCAAAAAAAAGTTGCCGGGTTTATTGTTGCACCAATGTGGAATGCGTTCTTTCAAGCAGCATCTTCTTCGGTTCCAAATGAGAACTTCCCTCCCCCTCAGCCGATATCTCCTTCTACAAAACCGGCACTCCGTGGTGTTTGGTATGGTGGAGATGTATATAAAATAGACAAAATATCAGGAAAGCTCGCAACTGAATTTACCCCCCAAGAAACAATAGTGAACAAGGTCATCCCAAACCCTCATGAGATCCTTTATTGGGTGAATAAGAATGATCCGACCGGCCCGGCTCCAACAAATCCGTATACTGACTCTCAGTTCCTGTTATGGGAGACTCCGGCACAGCGATGGATAGCGGCAAATGGACTTCCTTCTGATGCACTCACATCGATCCCCCAGTTAAGTGACGATATTCATAAGCCGGAACTACAGCCGCATATCAACATACTCAGTCCGGATGCAACAACAACCTATGACCGCTCTGAAAAAATAAGTATTCAGACTCAAGTCGTTTCAAGTTATATCATTGATCGAGTTGATTTTTCACTGAATGGTTCCTTCATCGGGTCGAACCGTTCTCAGCCCTACGATTTTTCATTCGACCCTTCACAGGTAAATATTGCAGAGGATCAGAATATTATTGAAGCAACAGTATATGACCTTGTGGGAAATAAGGCAGTCTCATCTGTGACATTCTCCTTCGCCACAAGCACTCCCTCTTTCTAGCGCTAGTTCCAATATCTAACGGATATCGTAGATATCTTTTACTCCTGAGTCTACCAACTGCTTGAGAATCTTTTCTTTATAAAGAAAGATCTGATTTTTAGCCACAAGATCGGTACTCAAAATTATCTCATTCTTTTTTATTTCTATTTCTTTTTCAAGAATAGTGACCCCTGAGGTCTTGTTTATTATCTCAAGTATGTGATGACGGGCACCATCTGCTTGAAATAGTCGTTTACGGTATTCTTCGAGAAAACCTTGTATCCCTGATAATTGCATAGTTATTGAGATATATTTTACTATCTTCTCTATCCTTTTTAACCTTTCATCGGCATCACAAGATAGGTAAAGCTATGATCCCCTACACCACGAATGATCAATGATTTATTTGAACCGTTCGCATAGAGAGTTACACTGTCTACAGAAAGGTAGTTGAGCACATCCATAAGGAATCGCTGATTGAGAAGAAATTCAACCGGTTCTCCTTTAAGTACCGCTTCAAGTTGTTGTGAAGTTTCACCGATATCATCATTTCGAGATTCAATCTCAAATATTTTTTCTTGAGGAATGATCTTTAATCGCACCTGCTGAAGCTTTCCCGAAAAGACGGTGGTTAATTTAAGTCTATCAATAAAGTCCTGACGGAGAAGCGTAGCTTCTGTTTGAAATTGTTTTGCGATGATTTGTTTATAGTCGGGAAATACTCCGTCAATAAGCCGCGAGGTGATGTGAAGGTGTTCAGTGTGAAATGATATTTGATTTTTTGTTGCCGTCACGCTAACACGCTCTGTAACGCCTTCTAGCGCACGCACGATCTCAATGACGTTCTTCCCAGGAATAAGCAGGGAAAGTTCTCCTGGGGCATTTTTGAGAGGAATACGCTTCTCTGAAAGTCTCGACGAGTCTGACGCAACCATGATGAGCTGTTGTTCGTCGGTGTAACAATAAATACTAGCAAATTCGGGTTTGATGTTTGATATGGCTACCGCATACGAAGTTGCACGAAACCCTGAGAGTAATGTTTTTGCATCAATTTCAAACGTTATCCCCTTTGTTGCGAAGGGAATGGTCGGAAAATCCTCATATCCAAATCCTTTTACAAGAGTGAGATACGATGAGCCGGTTATCGTCAGGTGTTCTCCCACTTGTTCAATCGTGACATTTTTTTCATGTGGAAGATTCGAAAGGAAATTACCTAATGTGTCTGCGGGAATAGCGATAACTCCCTCTTTCTCTATTTTTGCCGGGATCTCGATCTCAATACCAAGATCAAGGTTGGTGGCGCGGAGTTTCAGTGACCTCTCTGCTGCAATGAAAAGTACATACCGAAGAACCGGAAGGGAAAGTTGTTTCCCAGTGAATCGCTCTGCAGTAAGGAGCGCGTCTTTCAAATTTAGTTTTACACATTCAAGCTTCATTTCCTTTATATAAGATTAATTATATCAATTACGGGTGTGGATATGTGGAGAGAGTTTGTTTCACTAAGACAGGTATGAGTATCTTCAGTATTTATTATTGCGTCATATGTGGAGAAGATCCTTCTTACTGCCGATGATCCCCACTCTCTATTTCTTATCCCCAACCATTACACATTTGAACCGGCATTCTTTCCCAATGGATCACTGCGATATCCACAAGTTACTCAACAGAATAAAATTAGAATAATGCGCGTATCTGTTCGATCTCTTGCATGAGTATTGAGTCAGATTTTATATCAACTTTTATTTTTTCACACGAATGAATGACGGTTGTATGATCGCGTCCTCCAAGTTTCTGACCAATAAGTGGGTAAGAAATATTAAAGTCCTCACGAAGAATGTACATAAGTACCTGGCGCGGCTTCACTACTTCTTTTCTGCGGGTCTTTTCATAGATGAAACGCTCATCGATGTTATAGAAGGTCGTCACTGTCTTCACAATATCTTTGATCGATACAGGTTTTGTAGGCTTCGCGTTGTTTTTAATAAGTGTCTTCACTTCATTAAGTGAAAGTACTTTATTTTTAAGTTGAGCCTGACACACAACAAGATTAAGTGTTCCCTCAAGTTCTCGAATACTCGCTTGGATAGTGTCAGCAATATATTCGACTATCTCGTCAGGGATTATCACCTGCTGTTGTTTGAGTTTTTCGCGTAAAATAGCGAGACGAGACTCATAATCAGGCATTGTTATTTCGACGATCATGCCGGACCCAAAGCGTGATTTCAGTCTATCCTCAAGACCATTGATGTAATTAGGATGTTTGTCAGATGAAAAGATGATCTGCTTATTGTTCTCATATAGTGCATTATAGAGATGAAATAGTTCTTCCTGTGTCTTCTCTTTACCAACAAGAAACTGAATATCATCCATGATAAGTACATCATACTTACGGTACTTATCCTTAAAATCACCGACACGATTGTTTTGCAGTGAATTTACATAATCCGTCGAGAATTTTTCTGAACTGACATACTGGATCTTTTTCCCAGGGCTTTGTTTCTTCACCCCATTCCCTATTGCTTGGATAAGATGTGTCTTTCCAAATCCGGTCGATCCATAGATAAAGAGCGGATTGTACATGATGCCCGGTTTCTTGAGGACCGCCTGGGCAGCTGCGTATGAGAGCTCATTGAAGGGGCCGATGACGAACGATTCAAATATATATCTGGGATTTAAACCGTCTTCTTTGCTTACATAGGTGTCCTGGAGAGGAAGCTCTGCTCCGAAAATAGGATCTTTCTTCGGTATCTGTTCGTTCTTATCTTGCGCATCATCTTTTGCAATAAGATATTCAACACCGCGTACCTGCTCGGAGAGATTGCGGAGAGTGCGCAATATTGTGGAATTGTACTTCTTCATGAGCCAGTCGCGGACGAACTCGTTCTGAACACCGATGAAGACTGTCCCCGAGTCCTGTTTCATGATCCTGGTGTTTTTGAACCAAGTGCTGAAATTCGCCTTAGAGACCTCAAGCTCGATGTCGACCATGGCCCTGTTCCACAATTCTTTATTCTCCATATGTATCCTCCTAAATTACAATCAATAACGTATGCCCTATTATAGCGAAGATGTGGGTGCGTGAGAAAAACATCGAACTGTTCATAATTTGTGTATAAACTGTGGACAATAGAATTACACATCACAAATCGTAAATACAGAAATATTTTTTTCTGGCCGCTGAAAAATTTGAAAATTGCTTACTTAATTATCGATCATTTGGACATACGGTATCCGTCAATCAAACTGGGCACATTTTTTTGATAAAAAACCATAACACTTGCCATTACTGACCATTCCGACTATACTCTCTCCATGTCAGTCACATACCAGCCGAAAAAACGAAAACGCGCCAAAACCCACGGCTTTATGGCTCGAAAGAAGACCGCCGCAGGAAAGAGCGTTCTTAAGAGACGTATGCAAAAAGGCAGGGCTCGCCTTGCAGTATAGCCCTTTTCCCGGGCCACATATCACATATATAGAATACAGGAAACGCAGTCACTTACTGTGTTTCTGTGCTACCCAGCCAACAAATAACATGAATGATCTCAATACATGCTCTCAAAAAAACTAAAATTAGACAGGCTGTCCTTCCCCACTCATTTGGAAAAGAAGCAGATATGGAGCGGAACGGCTCTGCGTATCTACTACTATCCTTCTTCGGAGAGATCAAAACGATTTACGGTTGTCGTTTCCAAGAAACAATTCAGCACCCATGTGGCAAAGAATACATTCAAGCGGTCTGTTTTTGATGCGATATCTTTATGTCAGCCCGCTTTTGCTCCCACTCCTTTCGGAAAATTTGTGCTTTATCCGACAAGATCCGTTGAATCCATATCCCGTAACGATATTCGCCTAAACTTAGAAACTTTCCTTAAGGAATATGTCCCCACAAAGACTACTCATTAAAATTATCAGAATCTACCAAAAGATCTTTTCCCCTGATAATGGGTTATTTAAGACATTCTATCCCAATAATAAAGGACACTGTCGCATGTATCCTTCCTGTTCTGAATATATGATCATTTCTATTCAGAAGCATGGAGTAATGAGTGGTACATATAGAGGAATAAAGAGGATCTTTCGCTGTAACCCGTTCCAGAAGAAGTTTATCGACATTCCTTAGTGGTTTTGCAATAAAGCGTTATTTCAATTAGGATGGGAGGATGATTTCTACTGTTTGGCACGAAATAGTCTACCAGCCACTCTATAATATACTTGCCTTCCTTATAGGTGTTTTACCTGGACACAGTGTTGGGCTCGCCATCATTACACTTACAGTGATAGTGAGACTGGCCCTATTCCCACTCACTGGCAAGTCGATGAAAGCGCAAAAAGTGATGAAGGAGCTTGAGCCGGAACTCAAGCGGATAAGAGAAGCACATAAGACTGATAAACAGTTACAGGCAAAGAAAACCATGGAACTCTATCAGGAAAAAGGGGTCACTCCTTTTTCAGGGTGTCTGCCTCTGTTCATTCAAATACCTATTATCATAGGTCTATATATAGTATTTAAAGGGTTACACGGAATAGATCCGACGTATCTTTACAGCTTTATCGCAAGTCCCGGTACTCTGGATATGCATTTTCTGATATTCGATCTCGCTGCAAAAAGTGCTATTCTTGCCGGTTTGGCTGGATTTGCTCAGTTCATTCAGACCGATCTTTCGCTCGGTAGACAGCCTGCCACTACCACAACTGGAGAAAAGAAATCATTCCAAGAAGACCTGCAAAAAAGCATGCAGGTACAGATGCGTTATGTACTTCCGGTCATGATCAGTTTCATTGCATTCAAGACCTCGGCTGCAGTTGCGCTTTATTGGACAACGAGTAATATACTGAGTATTGCACAGGAGCTCCTGATACGGCGGAGCATGAAAAAAGAGAAAGAACAGAAATAGCGAAAGTCAATTTTATGGAACAGGAAGCATACATCATCGACACACTGAAAACCCTGCTTACCCACATGAGTGTGGCGTATTCAGATATCGGTACCGAAAAAGATGAGCGCACACGTTCCGTCAGATTCATGATCAGCACCCCTGATTCAGCGATCCTCATCGGAGAGAAAGGAGATAGGCTCATGGCCATCAATCATTTGATCAAACGCATGGTCGAGAAGCACTCCGGTGTAGCAGAACTCTCATTCTTGGTCGATATTAATGACTACCAAAAGAAGCACATTGATGAGATACGGGCTAAAGCGGGAATGCTCGCTGAGCGCGCTCGATATTTTAAAAGTTCAGTCGAGATGGATCCAATGAGTTCTTACGAACGTATGATCGTGCACGCCGAGTTCACCGATGTCGGTGATATTGCAACTGAATCCACTGGGTATGGAAAAGACCGCAGGGTGGTCATCCGCTACACTGAGTCGAAAGACCCCACCGCCCTTCCCGTCTTGTAGGCGGTTATAAAAACACCCCGCTTAAGCGGGGTGTTTTTATAACTGTCAGTCCATATTTTTTCGGATCTTCCACACTACGAATAGTATTAAAAGCAGGACGATGCTCACCACAAGCACAATAATAGTGATCGGACTGTGTGCGAGTGAGGCGAGGCTCCCCGATGTCTTTGTAACTGTCTCTTGGAACGGTTCGGGTGAAGGCGAAGGGCTCGGCACAATAGGGTTCACAGTCGTCTCTCCTTGGGTGTTTGAGTCGGGTGGCAATGGGAGTGGACCCGGAGTTGTCGAAACTGGAGGTGGAGGAGGGCAGTCATTCGGGCAATTAAGGTAGTTTTCACCTGCGTCGGCATTACAAGAGCCGTTGTCATTACAGAATGAACTTCCTTTTACTGATATATCAAAGAGATGTTTTCCATCGTGCCCATAAAAACTCACATGATCAGCATTGGCAAAATATGGAGCACGCACAGAGAGAAGACTTTTTCCCGATGAGACATTCTGGGTTGTCGGCTTATTGAATCCAAATCGGGCATCTTCCTTGCCTTTTGAAGTGAGGACAATGCCGTAATAGTCTCCTGATGAGGCAGGCACCTTCTCTTCATATGCGGTTGGAATAAGATCATACGCTATACTAGGGCCTTTTTCTGGACTAAGTATTCCTTGTACATATTCAAGTTTGAAGACGTAGATCCAGATATCATCATCGACATTTGCCGATGCAAAGACTGGGGTCAAAAACGTGAATATGAGTAATAAGGTGAAGATTTTTTTAAGCATGATATTAGTAGCCGGGGTTCTTAGTACAATAAAGCACCTTGGTAGCATAATTGCGTGTGGTATTATATCCCGCATTGCACTGCTGGTGGGCATTGTCATCATACACACATTCCCACTTCATTGGCGGCTTATTACCAGCGCAATTTGTGTCACCACTGCAACTTCCGCTTGGCGCACATGCTCCTGAGCCGCCGTTATAACCTGCTGCGACATTGCGGATATCGGAGCCGCAGGCACTTGAAGTGAGTGTCTTGATGTATTCAGCGCTCAAGCAAACATCTTTCTCCCAATTTGCCTTATCTGCGAGCCATCCAACAGTGATAGTGGTGTTGTCGGGGACAGAACACTGTGATTTGAACTTACTTGCAGTGCTCGGGATAAGATGAGTGGGCCCACCCGAAAGTCCGTCGAATCCGACCGCATCGGTGATTCGGGCAACACAGCTCGACTCCTGAACAATAAGCGCTTTCATAAATCCGACCGCATCTGCCCCGAGTCCGGAGCGCGATGCATAGGTGCTCACCCAGCTGGCGAATTGTGCGCACTGCGGGTTGGTACATTGCCTGTACTGAGGTTCGCACAAATTGAGCCCCGATGTCGGACAGGTGATGCTTCCGGAAACTGATGATACGGGAGGCGGGCTCGTGGGACTCACCGCTCCTGCGGTGCCGTTTTTCACACAGAAACAAGATGACTGAATCGTCTTATTTGCGTCAGAACGCGCATCCATGCGAAGCACTTCGCACATCTCTCCAGTGGTTGTCTTTGTATAGAGCGTATTACCTGAACTTATTTCCAAGTATTTAAAGTAGCACCCATCACCCGGCGGCTGAGTTTGTGTGGTCGAAGGTGGCTTTGCCGAAGGCGCGGTAGATGAAGCCTGCACCGTGATTTCCGCATCATTTTTGAGAAGCTGTGGGTTGATGGTATTGAGTAAGAGCCATGAACCGATAGCGATGAGCACACCGAATATCGCATTGTAGATGCATTCTTTTGCTTCGCTTCTTCCTGACACAGACGGAGTGCTCATCAGTCGTACGGCACATATCACGATCATTACTACCGCGAGAATGCCGGCAATACCGATGACCGTGGTAAAGATACCATTGAGGTATGCGGTGAGTGTATAGCATCCGGATGAAGTAAATGTGCCGACAGGTGCAAGCAGTGTATAGCAGGGGGTAAGAGCGTATGCAAGAGGGGCGGAGAGAACTCCAATTGCTGCAACCAATGATGCCAATTTGGTTTTGGAAAATATCATATTTTCGTGCAGGCTTTTATGTACAGACCCACCGGCTTCCCTGGGGGTGCGACAGTGCCATCTTTACACACATGCCAATGAGGAGTATTTGATCCACCTGTCTCATCAGTAAACCAGTATCCCTTATAAAGCCATTTTTTGAAACAGGTGCCAACGTTCCCATTCTTGTCATAGCTACAAAATGAAGGATTGTCGTTTGTTGTAGAGTTAGCTTTAATATATCCAAACAGCGCCTGTGTTCTCGAAAGATCGAATACGGGAATACTTGCACCGTGACTCTTGTGGCCGTTCTCTGTGCCTCCAGTAATGACAACTTTGCAATTACACTGACTTGCACTCGCGAGATCTTTGATGAATGTCACTGTTCCGGAATCAAGCCCCCCGACATTCGTCCCTGTTCCAGCAGCACAACTCTGAAAGTCAGCGGTATATGGTACACAGGGCGGTTTATTGACATACACATTAGTGGTGCTGTTGGTTGGATTTGTAGCATTGGGGACGCATGAAGTGTTTCCGCACAGTGAATTTCGCGTTGCATCTTCCCCGGCAGAAACCGGTGCCGCACTCTTTGGAAGATTGAAACAACCGATCGTGCTTCCGTCAGGACCCGCAGTTATGGTGATTCCTGCATCAACCTGACCTTTGACTGCGGCAGTGCACGCATCGTTGCTGTTGAATACTGCGCTGTTCTTGTTTTTTCCATCACTCCCTTTGTATCGATAGTAGAAACCAGCCGGGAAACTCGGTTGTGTCGGCATTGGGTCGTCAACCGGCGTATTTTGCGACACCCCTTGAGTCGAAGATGCCTGCACCGTGATCTCCGCATCATTTTTGAGAAGCTGTGGGTTGATGGTGTTGAGTAGTAGCCATGAACCGATAGCGATCAGCACCCCGAATATTGCGTTATAGATACATTCCTTGGCCTCACTTTTTGCCGATGGTGATGCTCCTGCGACAAGCTTAACTCCACAAACAACGATCATGATTACCGCAAGAAGTCCGGCGATACCAATGGCAGTAGTGAAAATACCCTCTAGGTAGTCTTTGAGCGTGTAACATACACCCGAAGTGAATGTTCCAATAGGCGCAAGCAGTGTGTAGCAGGGGGTCGCAGCATGAGCGACGGATGCAGTAAGCCCCATCAGGGTACTTGTCGTAATGATCGCTGATAAATTTCTTTGGAAAATCATGTTGGGACTATTTTGCTTTCTTTGTTTGGGTCTTCTTTTCTGCCTGTGGGGTAGTGGTTGGAACACTGCCGACTGCGTCTTTCATCTCCTCGGGAGTGAGTGCGGGAGTGGCTTGGGCTGCTGTCTCTTCCGCTGTCTCTGCGGCGGTCTCGTATTTTTCTTTCTGGAGTCTCATCGACCAAACAGTAAAATCATTCTTATTTATAAAGAATAAATGTTTTTCATTTCCACCAGTAAAGGGCGACATGACGTCAAAACTTTGGCCGATTTCTTTTTGTGGGTCAGCAAGATAGACGAGGTCGCTCGAATCAGTATCGATTGTCCAAAATGTGTCACGAAGAGACACGGTCCCTTGGTACCAATCATCAGGAATATGGTTCTGTGCGGTGTCGGCAAATGCTGCACAGAATATGCGTACCCCACCTCCTGACCAGGTGCATTTCTCCGGAAGTGTTGAAAGCTGAAGTGGTGCGGTGTGAGTGACCTGACTATCTTCGTCGGCAAAGCCTTTCTCATCGTACATGCTCAGTACAGTATTTCCACTCACATTCTCATTGTAAAGCATGCGTTTGCCCGCAGAATTTCCAAGTGTAGTGAGTCCATTCTTTTCACGCACGAGCCTCGATAGTGACCTCTCGCTCGTGTTATATAGGTATGAAAAACCTGGGACATCCCAAGATGGTTTGGTGGTAAGCACCACGTTGCCATTATCGAGCATCTGCGGTAACCATTCTCCAAATGAGTTACGTAGCACTTCTCTTGCATTGCGACTATCAAGAGTAACAATGGTGCCAGACACCCCGTCGTCGACCGGCAAGAGGAAAAACAAAAATTTACCGTTTGGCGATATACTCACTTCACTAATATTATCGTGCAAGCGATCAGTAAGCCCCTCGAGCGTTCCGAGCTCGGTGGTGCTTGATGAGGTGGGAAGAACAAGATCTCCTATCTCGGTGCGGATAATGTCTTGTTTTGTCAGCGGGTCTTTGAAGAGATAGCGGATGACGACGGTGTTCCCATTGTTACCAAAATACGCTTCATAGATACGAGGTACGGTTGTATTGGTGAGTTGTCTCGATGTTCCGGTCACTGGATCAACCTCATAAATAAAGCCATTCTCACGCGCAATGTAGCGGACAAAGGTACCTCCGTCATGTGTAACTGAGGTCGCCCCTGCGGCCTGTATGGTGCTGAGTTGTCTGAATAGTGGTTCGTCGGTTGTGTCGTTCCCTACTACTGTGCCATTCTGAGTAGAACTTCCTGTACGAATATCTGTCGGCGGGCGCTGCACATCGGTTCCGGTGAATCCGAACAGCGAGCCCACCCCTTTGATGCCGCCGGATGAAGCGCTGTGTTTCGACATTGTAAAGTATACTCCCGCAGCAATTGCGATCAGGAGTATGACCACTCCAAGAATAATCCAAATCTTTTTTGATGAGCCTTCTTCGTTCATGTCGATTATTGTTGTTCTAGTGGAAGACTAATTGTTGACTGTGCGTTTGCCCTTTGTAGTACGCGTTTTGTATCTTGAAGTTGGAGCATGACCGGGAAGGATTCTTCGCCTGTCCCTGATTTCACAAGTGTGATACTTGTCGGATCAGTCCCAGGAATCTGCTGCTGCCCCTTGATCGTCCATGTGTACTGAGTATTGCCGTTTTCAAGGTCATCGGTCGAAAAGAAATAGGGCACTGCACGTAGTATAAACTGATTTCCACTCCCCACTACTGATTGTCGTAGTGCGCTGTTAAACTGAGTTCCAAGGAGAGGCGCTTGCTCATAGAATGCAACCTTCGGAATGGTCGGTGTGATTGACAGTGATTTTTCTCCGGACCAGTCAGTTCCAGGAAGAGAGACATCAACCGATACAGGAACGGGGGTGTTGGCGAATCCCATCGGGACGAGGGCACTGCTTTTCCCTAATCCCTTGCCGACAATAAGTGTCCGCTGGTAGGTAAAGGTGTAATAATATTTACTTGGGTCACTCGTGAGTGAATTGAAACGGGGTATTGCGGTGACTTTGACCAGGCTTCGGTATGTTGGCAAGGCTTTCCCTTTATAAAAAGGTGGTGTGTATGTCTGCGCTTCCCAGAGTACATCAACTTCTGCTGGAGCGATGACGATCGTTTTGTTTATCTTTCTTCCATCCGGAGTCATAATCACAATGTCAATTACACTGCGTTCTCCGAAGTCTCCGGTGTGAACAGTCACTGTTTTTAGCCCCACCCCTTGCTTAAATGCCACTCTGTTGAGGTACCAGATGACCTCCGAACCATCAAGGTCCATGGTGTATGAATTGATACTCACTGCGACATCTTGATTTGCCCCCGGTACTTTTGGTGAAAGTTTTGTTGATATGAGGGTATCGAGTACCGAGTCCGCAAAGACACTTGTGGGAATGATCATTCCAATGGCGACAACGATGATGAGAGCGGATATTTTTTTTATCATTGTATTATCTTGAGATTGCCCTAACAAATCTTCCGCCCATCCGTCCCGCTCCTCCAAGGACAGCTCCTGTTTTTCCTACGGCTTTCCCAACCGAACTTTCAGCGATTTGAGTTGCTTTTTTGACCACTCTACCAAGAAGATATGCTGCAAAAAAGGAAACAGTAGTAAGCGGTAGTACGTCGAGTCCTGGTACTGCATCTATTATATAGCCAATACTCATGATGACCAAGCGAAGCGCAAATCCTCCGCCGATATAACCGAAGTAAGCAACAACAGTGACATCGATAAATAATCCTGAGAGCTTGTCGATCATTTCAGAAAGCACTTGCAATCCCACTCCCACTGGCAAGCCAATGACTGTTGCTTCAGCAGCCAGTCCCAGTGCGTCGATAAGTACACTAAATACGTCAATGATGTCCTTAATTACTGCAATACCCGCAACTAGCCAGAACAAAACCGGGCCACCTCTCACCGCCATATTATTTGCTTCGGATTTCAACTCCTTCCAATTCGACGGTGTTTTTTGGCTACCTGTACTTGCGAACCTTCCCCTGATTGCTTTTGCACCCACCGAAGCCTGTGCGGCGCTTTGTTTGTTGAGCGCAGCCTTCTTAATGTTCCCCGGGGCATTCAGTACCATATTCTTGGTGTCCGAGATCTTTTGTCCGTATTCAGCCTGTTTTCTTGCAACCGCACCTCTCGCTCCTTGAGTGAGTTGATTTGCCACATCATAGCTTTTTGTATATGTAAGTCCCCGTTTTGACGATGAGTCAACCATGACTTCATTATATCGCATGAAAACCGCCCTGTGAGGTTTTTTTTACGCGACTGTTGATAGCTTATTGCCCTTGTGCGGCTTTAAGTTCTTGTTTTGCCTTTGCGATAGCGAGCATCTGAGCGGGATCAGATGAAACGATCTGGTCTTCAGTGTATGAAGCATGTACTTTAATAGCGACATGCTTGAGACCTGCGAAGAATAGTCCTTCCCCGACGCCCGATTCAAGGAGGAGATACTTTTCCTCGTCAGTAAGATGGAAGGTCTGTTGGACCAGGTCGATAGTGGTTGGAGACTGTTTGAGCAGTATTTGAATGGAGGAATTGGTCAGAATTGGCAGTCCGTATGGCGAGCGAAGGAAGTCGTTCACATCTTGGGTGATGGTTGCAATTCCAAGGTAATATTTGCGTCCGCGTTTTGCCAATCCGAATAGAAATGAGGCCGTATCTTCGGATTTCATCATCCACCATGCCTCGTCGACAATGAGGAGGCGTTTGCGCAGATTTTCGCGCACCGCGGTCCAGATGTGATGGGTAACGATGTACACAGCGACAGGCTTAAGCTCGTCTTCCATGTTGCGCACTGAGAACACCGTAAAGCGCTTCGTAATATCAACGTTCGTTGGATTATTGAGGAATCCCGACCAGGTACCCTTGGTGTATTTCTCAAGGCGCTGGAGAAGTGATTCGGTGCCGTCCATTCCTGAAAGCACGAGCTCGAAGTCAGAAAGCAGCGGCGGTTCAAGATCTTTGAAGTCGGTCTCGGGACTGATGTCCTTGAGGGCATATGTCTCTGCGATAGCGCGGTCGATGATAGCGTCTTCTTCAGGAGAGAGACCTCCGAGCATGATGCGGAAGAGTCCGACAAGGAAGATGATGTTCGAGCGCAGCACGTCCGCACTCGATTCGTCATCACGCGCCGCAGGAAGGTCAAATGGATTGATGTGGTGTTCTGAGGTGAGTGAAATATTGAAGTACCTTCCACCGGTCGCCTCTGCAAGGAATGCGTACTCTTGCTCAGGGTCGATGACAATGACGTCCGCATCGAACATGAGTGTGCGCAGGATCTCGAGTTTGGTGGTATAAGATTTTCCTGAACCAGACACGGCGAAAGTCACCGAGTTGTAGTTCGGCATACCGAAACGATCGAACAGAATGAGTGATGCGTTATGGCGGTTGATGCCCCAGAGAATACCCTTGTCAGAAGTAAGGTCGAATGACACGAACGGGAAGATAGACGAGAGCGGCTCAGAGTTGAGCTTGTAGTGCACACCAAGCTCGTCGGTCATAAGCGGGAGTACACTGCGATAACCCTGCTCCTGCTGAAATATTGCCGGCTTCACATACACCAATTTTCCATCGAGTATGGATTTTACTTCACCCTCTACTTTGTCGATGTCCGCCTTCTCATTGCCGTAGATGGTGATATAGATACCCACGTCGAACAAACGCTCTTGTGCCTGCATGAGTTTGTCGCGCAGTCCTTCAAGATCTTGGTATGCGATGTCGAGCATCGGGTCGCGCACAAAGCCTTTGCGTTCGCGCTCATTGATCTGACTCTGTACTTCGGCAACTTTTTTCTGAAATGTACGTAGTGCGACCTCGGTCTCGACCGGGTGGATCATGATGGAGACGTCGTAGACCTTGTCGAGATTGATGACCGGTGTGAACCAATCCTGGGAGAGGAATCGGGGGTACGAGATGACAAATAGTGTGCGCAACATTTTGTCACCCACGGAGATCGAGTTGCGCTCAATAGAGATAGCCGCAGGGGCAAGGATATCTTTCATGTCGAGGTTTGTCGCCTCGTAGATATCTGCAGGAAGTACTCCGCCGCTTCCTACATCATATGTTTTTTCGTTTGCCATAAGTAGTTTTAATGAAGGATCAGGTCGAAGACTCTAATTCACCGGGATTGAATTTCTTGTAAAAGATCTCGACGATCTCCTCGGTCCCAAGTCGTGTGGTGCGGATATCGCAGCGACCAAGTCCTTGCTCGACAATGGCGACGCGTTGCTCAAGCTGAACCCGCGCTTCTTCAAAACTCTGCGTCTCTGCGGCGGTAGGTTTTGCGGACTTTTTCTTTCCTCCAAATAGACCGCCAAGGAGTCCCCCGCCTCCACCTTTTTGCGCAAGCGCTCCCCCGCCGGTGTAAGGGACGACCAGGAAAAATGTCTTGGTCATGATATTGGTCTTACCTGTGAAATCTTTGATGAATGCGACGTACTCGTGTACCTGGATCTTCATCGCATCGATGAGCTGCACCTTCTCACGGTCTTCGAGGAGTTTAATGTAGGGTTTGATATCCAGTCGTTTTGACTGGATGAATATCTGTACCGGAAATTCGAGTGAGTTGAGGAAATTCTGAAACTGCATGATAATCGCCGCCTGCTCATCGCTCGACTTGAGTCCAAAGTTGAGGGAACTCGTCATGAGTATCATGCGTAAGTCTCCATTATTCAAGATCATGACGCCGTTACGGACATCTTTGATCGGAACAAAATCTTGTGTAGGTTTTCCACGAACAGCCATAGCTACAGTATAGCGTAAAAATTAAAATTCAAAAGTACCCCGTTCATCTTTCTCTGACTATGAGGAGGTTCCTGTGTGTACTTTCTGTGCTTCGACCTCATTCTCTTGCTTCACATCTATTCCCCACGTGAGATCATTTAATTTGCTTTGGTTCTGATTCGCGAGTATTCCGGTCGCATGCTTGGTGGTTTTGAAATTTGAGAGGTCAAGCTCGGTGTCTTTTGGCTTTTCTCGCTTCCTCCAGACATAGAAACGGTCGCTTTTGAAGAAGTACATCGCCGACTCTATTGCATTGATGAGCGGCTTTGAGTTGAATTTATAAAATCCAAGTGCTCCACCAAATGCCAGGAATCCTAAAAATAGTAACCAGCCGATATATGGAACGAAACGATAGCCGAGATATCCCATCCCTGCACCACCTGCGAGATAGATGAATTGCTTGATAGTGAAGGGTCCGATGATCTTGTCTTCAACATCGAGAAATTGAGGAACTTGAAATTGCATAATGATAGTATATCAAAAAACTGAAGCGACGTACGAGAAAAGTCGACACCCAATGACTAAACGTTTTCTCTGTACGGGTCAACTGCAGGGATCGGCATCACTGGGGCATTCGCAGGCATGGGAGCGGGTTGCACCGAGGGAACAATAGGCACGACAGGTGCAATTGGTAGAGTAGGAGCGGCTACTTGAGGAAGAGGTGGCCTTGGCACCACAACTTGTGGACGAGTGGGCACCGAAAGAGGTACTGCCGGAGCCGGCACTACTCCGATCATAGGTTGGGGTGATGTGCGGGGAGGGGCCTGTGGAACGTATGCGGGAACATATGCAGCCTCGAGTGTCGGCTGCGCAACCTGAGCTACGGGCACTATCGGTACAGGAGGTACAGCGGGAGGTATTGGCTTTGATGGAGTGGCTGGTACTACTGCATTTGTGTAATTTGGGGTTGGGACAAGCTGTTCGCTTTTCATACGGAACGCTGTGCCAAGCTTCTCTTCGAAGATGTTCATGGATGGTTGTACTGGAGTCGTCACGCCTTGAGTCGCCTGGAGAGGAGGTGGTACTGCCGGTTTCGGTGCAATCGGAGTTCTTGTGTCATCCATAGTGATGGTGCGCATTGGTTCTTGGGGCGCTATCGGTGTCTGAGGTACAGGCGCCGGAACAGGAGGAGCTTGAGGTACGGGTATAGCCGAAACAGCAGGCGCTACTGGTGTCGCTTTCATGGCCGCAATATCAAGCGATGCCATAAGAGGTGACGGTGCTGTCGGAGGTACTACCCCTCGAGCCGTGGGCACGGCACTCATACTTGGTGCTGCTGCGACATATGGAGTTGCTACGGGTGCGTCAGGTAAGGCAAAACTCGACGGCCCGGTCTTTTGCAAGACAACGGATGTGGCTACTGGCATTGTTTCAACCGGTGTCTCAGTCAGTCCATGTATTTGCTTGAGTTCTTCGCGCACATTATTTAAGATATCGCGATTTATTTCCTGCGCCACCCTCATCGCCACTTCCTGTTCGATGCCAAGATCTTCTGTAATAATCGCGACAAATTCTTGCGGGGCAATTACTCCAGCAAGTAGTCTCACGGTGAGTCTATGCAGTAGCCCAACATGAACCCCGTCGAGCCCTTCTTGTTTGCCTATCTTTTCGAGTGTCTCGAGTGTTTCAGGTGCAGCAATCTCATCCTTCAGTTTTTGAGGGAGGGTCGCGACTCTCGCTATAAGTTCTTGTTTAGTGAGTTCTATCATGGGGTTATGCTAGCGCTTTCTCTAATCCTTTTTGCTCCGCCTCAATCTTTTTTACTGTTGCCATTTTCATTCTCAGGTCGCTCGCAGATACTCCTGAGCCAGGGGAAGATGCTGCTGAATAATCTGCTTGTGCAAGCGCAAGTGTTCCAGCTGCTCCACCCACTCCATTTATCTCATCAAGTCGTGTTTGTGCCACCACAGCACTAAAGAGATTTGACTGAGGATTCTTAAGTGCCTTGCTCATCACGCCTTGAGCTTGAATATCAGAAGAGTGTGTATTCATCGCATCATGGAAGTCCTGAACAGCGGTTTCATCGAGATCATCACGCTTTTGTACTGCCCCCACATGAGAACTCTTCATGTTTCTTACTATCGTTTCATGTTTGAGTTCTTTCACATCTAATCCTGCTATGTCTTTCGCATCAACACGCTCGACCACAGTCTTGATTGCATCAGCCGCAGCGTCTCTCTTTGCGATATCACCTGCTGCCACAGCTGCATCATATGCAGCCTGCTGCTGGGTAATTTCGGTCTTATAATCATATGAGAAGTTTGAAGCCCCACTTGATACCTGTGCCCGCATATAGCGCTTGCCGCTCTCTGTGCCGTTGTCGAGGACATTTCTTGTCATTTTTGGGATCAGTGTCTGGTCTTTGAATTCAGTTGCTTTTGCCTGGATCGCAGCAAGCTGAGAATTTGTAAGACTATTCTGGACATGTTCGTTTGCCAATACTTTTTCACTGAGTTCAGAAACTTCTTTTGCATTAAGCTTTGCAACAGACTCAGCCATGACTTCGCTCACCTTCTTGGTTATTGTGGCGCCTGTCTCATCAGTGAACGTGATGTCTTCGGCGAGTCTTGCTGACCGCTGGGCGGGTGTCATTGTACTCATTAATTCAGCCTGCTCGCTAAGGTGCTTCTTTGCTTGGACAGTAACTTTCTCACGCTCTATCGCGGTCTTCTTATCCTTAAGTGCCTTGTCTTCTTTGCTTGCAAACTCCCCGGTCTTCTTGTCGTAGCGTGATGTCCCAACTCCTGGAATAACTCGAGTGGCATTCCTGATATAGTTTTCTTGCGCTGCCGGATTATTCGGGAAGAGTTCTTCTGCTTTTGCCATGATCGCCTTATCCTGTGTCTGTCGTCGAGCTCGTTCTCCGCCTGCACCACCAGCCGCACCAAAGTTTACTCCGGTTGTCTTTGCAAGTACGCCCATTCCCGGCGCAGCGCGCAGGTCAAAGCTTGATTTTGCTCCTACATTCGCAGTGCGAAGAGCTGTACGAGCGAGCATGCCCCTCATTCCTTGTCGTTGCGAAGCTTCCTGAAGGCCCTTACTGTTCTTCATCTTGTCAGAGGCAAAACCAACTGAACGGCGCATTCCCCATGCAGTAGCACCGATTCCAGCTGCGGCGCCATAACCCATACTCTTTTTTGCCAGGCTACCCGCAGAAGAACCCACGCCATTTCCGACCTTCTGCGCCACGGTCATCGATGCTAGAAGCATGATGCACATGATGGCAAACTGGTACATGATGGCAAAACTTGCGGGATTTCCCTCGATGGCCAATGCCCACTTCGCATCTTGTCCTCCACCAAGCGAGTTGATGTCTGGAGTATGAATGATAATGCTATTGAGATAGAGCATAAAGATAAATACCGGGGCGACAAATGTTGCACCGATAAGTTTCGAGAGCCATTCGCTGGCAAATCCTCCCCCTTTTGGTAGGGCAAATCCAAGGAATGCGAATGGCGATACCATCATGACGATAAGTAGAGTGACGGTGCGTATGATCATCATAATAGCTCCGGCGAGGAAGAGGTATGCCGCAATGCATTGCACTAGTGTTGCCCCGAAATAGATCATCGCGCGATGAAGTGCGTCCGGCTGAGGATAAGGAGTACCCGTTGGATCATTACCAAGCGTATCAAAGCTGGTCTGCACTCGGAATGCTTCACTGAAGTGCATCGACACTCCATTGACGGTGACACCAGACTGCTTTTCTTTGAGATTATTCCAGATGCCGATCGAAAGAGCATTTCCTGCATCGATCACTACCTTGGTGAAGAACAGGCTGAAGTTAATGAGGAGTGCAGCGATGACCAAATTAACCACCCAGCGTTTTGCGCTCGAGCCAGCCTGACCGAGTACAGTGAGGATAGCAATATAGAGAAGCACAAAAATGAAGAACATGTTTGAAAGATCGCGCACGGCGGTCCATCCGACATTGACTACCTTGAGATTTGAATACGTAGCTGAATTGATGGTACGGTCGATAGCCATGTCGAGGATATCTCCCATCCAGATCATGATCTTTCCTGAGATCTCAGCAAGAGCATGTGCTATCCATTCAAGTGCCGTCCCTACGATTGCCATTGCGGCATCGCCTGCCCAATTGCTGACTTTTTCTTTCGCTGCTGCCCAGGCTCCCTTGGTCTGGACTGTCTTTTCAAAGTCACTCATCGCCGCATATGCGTCATGACAAGGCGGATCAACATCGGTGTGTGACCCGACTGCGCCATTACATGCTGCGAGTGTCGGATAGCAGTAACTTGCCGGTATTGCCGGATCTCCCGGAAGGGCTCCTTCAGTGGTGCTAAAGCAGAAGGGATTATCCTTACTCGGTCCACCCGGTACCGCCTGGGCAAACGCACTGGTTGCCGACAAGAGCGGCAATAACAAGAGTGCAAGCACGAGTCCTGCGATAAGCGAGCTCCCTCTCCTTATTTTGCTGTGTCGTTGTAAGTGGGTGAACATAGATTAGTAACCAGTATCAACAGGAGTTGATCCGTCCGTAGTGATGGTCCCAGATTTCGTCGGATTGAATTTCATTTCGTCATAGATCATGAGCATGGTCCCTTCTGCCCACTGCTTGGTATCCCCTTGAACTCCGAAATAACCGTTATCAATGGTGTCATAAAATTCCTGCACGAGGTTGTTGACTGCCGTTCCTGCTGTTTCAAGTGGCACGATCGGCGCCCCTGCAAGTCCGGTTTGCGTTTGCATGACGGTAGTTTGCTGTGCGCTTGCAGGACCACTTTGCGAATCGAGATCCTGGGTCGCTACGTTGTCGCTCAAAATATCTTGCTGGTGATTGATGTTGCCTTGATTTGATCCACCCGGATTAATGGAAGTGGTGTTGACGCAGTGCGGATCGGAGGGATCTCCCGAGCAAGTGACGGTCGGCTTGAAATTGGTGCTATTATTGCGGCTGTTTTGGAGTGTTTCTTGATAGTCTTGTCGTCCGTTCAGTACTTGCTGATTGACAGTGAGTGCACCGAGCGGACTATTGGCCGGATCATCGAGCACGGCGAGGAAGCTATCATTGCCACCGAGTGTGTTTGAGCCGGTATTGTAATTACCCGAGAGGAAGTCAGCTGCGTTTGCCTCAGGAATTACGCCTGAAAGGGTGCAGCCGGTGACATCTTTTGAAAAATTGGCCGGGTTCTCGGTCTTGCTACGATTTTGATTGACGATGGCAGCGGTGATATCACCCTTAAATGGGGTGCAGTTATTGAGGCCTCCTTGGGGATTTGCGGTATTGGTCGGCGCCATTGCCTGGTCGGTGTAATTCTCGGTAACTCGCGTGTTGATATTTTGTTGATCAGCGTTACTATCCTGGCTGAATATCGCCCCTGCCGAAGTCACTCCATCGTCATTCACTTCTTCGCCTCCTTTAGAGAAATTGAAGTTCGCGGCGGCGAGCTTGCCTTGCAGCTGCTTCGAGAGTTGTGCCGCTTGCGCGTCAGCAATGTAGCTCTTGAGGAGTGTATTGATCTGCAGTGAGAGTCCGAGTTTTTGCCATTCGACGACTTCTTGGAGCAAACAACGTAGCGACTTGCTGTAGTTTACTTGTACATACGGCGAACCGCTTCCTGAGCCAGGTGGTACAGACTCAGGAAGATCACCGCCGCTTGCTGTCGAGCTTTCGTAGGCATATCTCCACGGCCCCCAAGTTGTCTGGTCGGTACTACCGTACCCATACTCATATGCCGGTTGCGCTCCCGCTGCGTTCAAAAAACTCGGAAGGTTGTCTCCTTTTTTACATTCGTCATTGCCACCCGGCATCTTTGGGTCGTTTCCGGATATGAGGTCGCGTAGTGATTCTGTGGTGCCATCCGGTTTGTCTTTTCCAAAGGTATCATCCCAGTGTGTCCATAGGTCAGAGACATAGTTGTTGAAATCGCTGTCGAGCGTGTCGACCGAACTTTTCACATCT